>NZ_VDMB01000014.1:0-95000 GCF_006175995.1 Desulfobotulus mexicanus | reverse complement strand
CGGTAAACTCTGAGTATCAGAACAAGATAATGGAGCTGACAGAAGCAAATAATGATGTGGAAAACCTTTTAACCAGCTCACAGATAGGAAAAATCATTCTGGATGATAATCTCTGCATCCGAAAGTTTTCTCCCCATACCACCCATCTTTTCAATCTCTTTGAAAGCGATACTGGCAGACCCCTTATTCACCTTACACACCGCCTAAAAGATTTTGACCCTGCAAGAACGGCGCGTATGGTTCAGGATACGGGGAAACCCATGGAGCTTGAGATTGAATCAGAGCAGGGCTACAGTTATCTTGCCCGTATTCTTCCCTACAGAGTTTCACCAAAGGTACACTCCGGTGTTATCATGACATTCATCGACATAACAGAGCTTCAGAAAGCCAGAAAAAAAATGCTGCACCAGGACGAAGCCCTCAGGGATACTATGCAGATTGCCGGAATAGGAAGCTGGTATTATGAGCCGCAAAATAAAGAGTTTCATGCCTCCCATGAAATCCGCCAGTATATACCTGAATTCTCCAATAAAATTGATTCATTCCTGAGCATCCAGCATGCAAAGGGCACATCCTCACTGAAACAGGCCATGGAAGATGCAGAGAAAAAAGGCAGCCCCTTTGATATTGTTTTCATGGCAAAAACCATTGACAGTAAAATTGTATGGCTACGCTGCATCGGAAATCCTGAATCCGATCACCACAAACGCATCATCCGCATCACCGGTGTTCTTCAGGATATTTCAGAGTTCAGGCAAATGACAGCAGACCTTGAACGGGCCGCAGCCCGCCATGATTTTCTATTTGAAACCATGGACAAAGGTATAGTTTACCAGAAAAAGGACGGAAAAATCATTGATGCCAATCCAGCAGCCCTTGATATCCTTGGACTGACAAGGGATGAAATTATGGGACGCACATCAAAAGATAAAAGATGGAAAGCCATGGACGAAGAAGGGAAAAACCTCGAAGAACAGGACCATCCTTCCATGACAGCCCTTAGAACTGGCAAAACTGTTAGAAATTTTATCATGCAGATTTTCAACCCGAGAACCAAAGAAACTAAAAAAATACGCGTTGATGCAATTCCCATCTTCTGCAATGAAAATAAAACAGCTGATCAGGTTTACACCATTTTTGAAGACATCACGGCCACAGGCCATAATCCCAACAAAGAAAATGCCCCACTCTGAACAGATCCCAACAGGACATCCTTTACAAGAACCTTCAATGGGCTTATCGTTGCTCCCGAACAAGGTCCGCTTCCAGACCCGAACCCATTGGAATTTGGCTTTTCTTACAGTCCCTTTACTCTTCTGCAAGGAGTTTTTTGTGAAACCTTCCCAGACAAGGCTTTATCCCGAATACCCTGCCTCCATCTGGCTACTCGGGCTTCTGCTGATGCTGAAAGCCCTTTTCTGGCTCTTTGCCAATCCACTCATAGAAGAACCACTGCTTGGCATAAAACATGTCATCACCACCCTGCCCTTTCTTTTTCTCTGGAGGGCTGTGTGGAACCGGAAAAGCTGGGCTGTCAAAGCAGCCATGGGGCTGACGGCTGCAGATCTTCTTTTTTTCCTGTTTTTTTTCCCTTCCGCCCTTCTGATACCCTTTGATATCTATCCCATTGAAATCCATGCCCTTCAGGGACTTTCATGGTTTCTTTTCGCTTTTTTAAATATAATAATCACACTCTGCTCTGCCATGATCGGATATGCTGTAAATATAATGATCCTGACTACCGGTTTTTTTGCATTAAAAACAAGCTTGCTGGCAGAAGCTGAAGCTGAGACCTGATTTAAATTTTAAAAAGAGATTAATAAGGAGGGGGAATGGCTGGTCTTCGTATTTTTTCTGATTTTGCCTGCCCATACTGCTATCTGGCAAAGGCTATGGTGGAAAAAACAGGAAAAGGTCTTTCTTTTTCCACCATATGGGTCCCCTTTGAACTGCACCCGGAAATTCCTTATGATGGTATTGCCTTAACAGATTTTTATCCAGGCTTGGATACAGCTGCCTTTACCCGTAAAATCAACCTTAAGGCAGCTCCCTTCAGTATCCATTTCTGTGAAACCAAAAGAATGGTAAACTCCGGAAGAGCTATACGTGCAGCAGAATTTGCAAGGGATGCAGGTTGTTTTGATATCTTTCATACAGCCGTATTTGAAGCACTTTTTACAAGAAATCAAAACATAGGAGATCCTGAAATCCTCAGAAAGATTGCCGCAGAACAAGGCCTTGATCCTGATGCCATGGATAAGGCCATTGACAGTCATATCTATGAATCAAGACTCCGCACTGCTGCCATTGAGGCTGCAGAACGAAATATCCGCATTACACCAAGCTTTGTGGTTCCGGGACATCCTCCCTTTGCAGGCCTTCCTTCGGAGGAAAAAATGCTGTTTCTCTTAAAACAGGCAGCTTCACTGTGAAATCCATTTCTGACCATATAATCCAGACTCGGAGAATGCGCCTTATACCCGTCTGCCCGATACTGCTGGAAGCAGAAAACCTTTCTTTCAAAAAACTTTCCAGGCTCCTGAATGCTGAAATCCCTGAAAAATGGCCACCTGCAAGCCTTTTTCCCCTGAAACACTGGTTTCAGGAAAAGATAACAAGCCATCCGGATAAAACAGGATGGTTTTTATGGTATGGCATTCTCGAAAGAATTCAGACAGATATACTCATAATGAGCTGCGGGTTCATGGAACCACCCGATATTAATGGCGGAGTGGAACTAGGCTATGCCCTGCTCCAGCCATGGCAGGAAAAAGGACTTGCCAGTGAAGCCGTACAGGCTCTTCTGGACTGGGCCTTTTCCCATCCACATGTCACCCATGTGCGGGCCCACACAGCCAGAGGTAATCTCGCTTCTTCCCGAATCCTTGAAAAATGCGGTTTTATCAAACTGGCACCCGAGGCAATGAAACCCGCCATTGATCGTTACATCTGCCATGGGAATGCATCCGATTTCAAAGATTTTCAGGAACCGATGCCATAACAAGAATTTTCCTCACCATGGCCCCATCCACAGCCCTGTCCTCTCCCAGCCTGAATCCCCGACGATCAAGAATATCCGCCACCATAGAAACAGCTTCCAGGGGAATGCCATAGTCCGAAAGCCGCACTCCAAGTCCCATCCTTTTAAAAAATACTTCCGTTGCCACAATTGCCGCTTCAGCCGGATCACCTGCATCGTCAACTCCCAGAACCCTGCGGCCATACTGCTCAAGCTTGGTTTTTTTATGTTCTTTACGCACCCGCAAAAGGGCAGGAAGGACAATGGCCAGAGATTCCGCATGGGCCAGTCCGAAAGCTGCCGTCAATTCATGACCTATCATATGGGTTGCCCAGTCCTGTGGAACACCACAGCCAATGAGTCCGTTAAGGGCCTGTGTGGCACACCACATTATATCCGCCCTCACGTCATAATCGTTGGGATTTTCCATAAGCTTTGGCCCCTGCTCCAGGAGGGTCAGGAGCAGTGCCTCTGACTGTCTGTCCTGCAAAGGAGCATGGATGGCATGGGAAAGATACTGTTCCAGTACATGGACCCATGCATCCACCACACCACAGGCGCTGACATGGGAAGGCAGGGAATAGGTGGTTTCCGGATCCAGAATGGAAAAACGTGGAAAAACCTTTTCCGATGCAAAGGGAAGTTTGGCTCCTATGGAACGCCTTGAAATAACAGATCCTGCGTTCATTTCTGAACCTGTTGCTGCCAAAGTAAGAACAGAACCAAAGGGAAGGGCTGTTTTTATTTTTGCCTGACCCGTCACAATATCCCAGGGATCACTGCCATTATGACAGGCTGCCGCCACAATGAATTTTGCCGCATCAATGACAGAGCCACCTCCCACGGCAAGGATAAAGTCAATTTTTTTCTCTTTTATTCTTTCTACAGCTTTCATACAGGTATCATAGTCAGGATTAGCCTCTATGCCTGAAAATTCTTCCCATTTACGGGATTTCAAGGCCATGGTCACCTGATCAAAAACTCCGTTGTTTTTTACGGATCCACCACCCGTCAGGACAAGCACAAAAGCATTTTCCGGTATAAGCCTATCCAGATCTGCAATTTTGCCCTTTCCAAAAACAATACGAACGGGATTGCAAAACTCAAAATTTTTCATCTGTGCTCCTTTTTGATTTCTGATTACTATCCTGACTCAGCAACAGTTTGCTGAGCCGGTTGTTGTCAGACCATAATACGAGCGGATTTTTGATTCAGGCAGGAATAAGACCTTGCCCTACAAAAGTTATTTACGCCTCTTTTTTGCAGATATACCCTTTCCGGGTTCAAACTGGCAACCACACAAAATCTGGCCTTACAATTTTACCAGATTAAGGTTCGCATAGCTGAATGACACCAGTAAACAGATAAAAAAACCCGAAATTCCGTAAGGCTGTAAGGCATTCGAAATTCCGGGTAATTTTTTCTTCTTAACTGATATCTCAGCACAAAAAGTGCATCATCTACCAGAAACGGCTTTTGTATGGACGTGTTTTATCTTCAGGATCACGGATGTAAAGAAGCCTTACCTGCTTTTTACCATTTACGGAAAGAATTATTTCACTAACCTTTACAAGTGTCCAGCGAATGGCAAATGAAAACGCTTCATTACGTTGTCCCGGATCAAACTGCCGCAGCCATGTACATTTTCCCATGGTTGGCACTTCGATCTCATTGTCCATGAACAGAAAAACCCCACTGTCCGTGCACTGTATTGTTGCATATTTATAAAAAATCACTTCCATGTCTCCGGTGTTCTACAATTATAATCCCAGAATATGATTTACCGGAAACACTTCTCCCTTGCAATACCCACTTAACAAAAGCGTTTTTTAATTTTTATCTGAATCCGTGGCAAACAAATTGATATAGACTGAAAACATCTTTTAATACATGTTCATAGGGCACTAAATTAACATTTTTTACTTTCAGTACATATCAGAAAATATGCCACGGATTCAGATTGTGTCGAATTATTAAAATCTATTTTTTCCTTTTTTTTGCGTCCTGCAGAGCCTCTCCCATGGCCCTTTCCGTACATTCAAGCCAGTTCCAGTAACATTCATTCTGATGATCCTGATTCTCTTTTACCTGTGCTTCTTCCTCCACTCCTCTTCTTGCCAGCATGTTGCCCTCCACACCATACTTTAGGTTTTTGATGCGCCGCACCCCCGTTTGCGGCTCCTTTTATTAAAACAGTGTCAGGATTGTTAGCAGCTCATATTCAAAGAATCAATAATAAATTAAACATCTGTTGTCTTTTTTAAAAAAAAAACAAAAAAAATCTGACACCTCCCATGCTGCGGGATGTCAGATTCTCTGAAAATAAAGGGGCATTGGAACTTTCTGTCCGCAAAAGTCTGTAAGGGCTGCACACGGACAGAAAGCCCAATACTGGGGACTTACAAGAAGAACCTGTACCGGGTGGGAGGGGGGAGACCGGTTCAGTATCTTCCGGAGCGTGTGGAGGAACGCTCCTTTTCCGAAGAGGTTGATTATTTATTCCCATAAACATGGTTTTGTGTACATAGGATGATACCCTTATTTTCATGGGGCTTTTTCCTGATTATTCAAGAAATGTCCGGACGAAAACGCCTGTATTGTACGGCCTCCGCCAGATGGCTTTCCATAAGAGCCTCAGATTGTTCAAGATCTGCTATGGTTCTGGCAATTTTAAGAACCCGGGATACTCCCCTGGCCGACAGGCGCAGACTTTCCGCTGCGTAGGATAAAAGCTTTTCTCCTGCGTAATCCGTCCTGCAGAACTCTCTTATTGCCGAAGCATCCATGGCGGCGTTGCACAAATATGGCCTGCCGGAAAAACGCTGGGCCTGTATTTCCCTTGCCCTTACAACCCGCTCCCTTACCCTGAGGGATGACTCCCCCTCTCCGGCACGCCGAAAATCCTGATACGCAAGGGAAGGAACCTCTATCTGTATATCCATTCTGTCCATCAAAGGGCCTGATATTTTACCCCGGTAACGATCCACTGCCGATGGAGCACACCTGCACCTGCCGTCAGGTTCATCGGCGTACCCGCAGGGACAGGGATTCATGGCTGCCACCAGCATTATTGATGCAGGAAAACGAACCGTACAGGAAGCTCTCGAAACCATCAGCATACGATCTTCCAGGGGCTGGCGCAGCATATCCAGCAGGCTTTTCCTGAATTCAGGAAACTCATCCAGAAACAAAACTCCTTGATGGGCAAGACTGATCTCTCCCGGCCGGGGATGACTTCCGCCACCCACAAGACCAGCATCACTGATGGTATGATGAGGTGCCCTGAAGGGCCTTGTCACCACAAGACCAGTGCTGGAATCCAGAAGTCCTGCTGCTGAATAAATCCGGCTGGTTTCCAGGGCTTCATCAAAGGAAAGGGGAGGCAGAATGCCAGGCAGGCGGCGTGCCAGCATGGTCTTGCCTGATCCGGGAGATCCACTCATAAGAAGATTATGGGAGCCGGCAGCAGCAACCTCAAGGGCTCTTTTGGCATGATCCTGACCTGCGACGTCCTTTAAATCCGCATCCCATACGGAAGTATTGAGGCATGAAAAATCAACGGGCTCCTTTGGCTCAAGAAGCTTCCGTCCCGCCAGATGATCCACGGCTTCTCCAAGATTTTTTATACCAAAGGCAGGAATTCTTCCCGATGCCGCAGCTTCCGCCACATTGGCAAGGGGAACAAGAAGGCCCCGGATATGAGCAGCATCCGCAAGGGCAGCCACGGCCAGAGCCCCGCGTACAGGATTCACACGTCCATCCAGAGACAGTTCCCCCAAAGCCAGATGGGAACCCACAACATCCGGGGGCAAAAAACCGGATGCGGCAAGAATACCGAGGGCAATGGCAAGGTCAAAACCCGTACCCTCCTTTCGGATATCCGCCGGAGAAAGGTTTACGGTAATCCGCCCCTTGGGAAAACCATAACCACCATTACGCAATGCCGTTCGAATACGATCCCTGCTTTCCCTTACCGCTGTTTCCGGAAGTCCCACAATCTGAAATACGGGAAGTCCCCTTCCCACATCCACCTCTACGGTTACGGCAATGGCATCAACACCGATAACGGCAGCGCAGCAGCTTCTGGCAAGCATATTTTTAACTTTCTTTTTACCGGATTAAATAAAAATATGGATTTCCATAAACAGTTTTGTTTTAATAGCCCGACATCTAGGAGGATGCAATATACAAAAAAGGCAGGAAACGGACTTTTTATGGCATTACGATCTAAGCAACAGACCCTTGCTGCACCCATATCCTGTTCAGGTACAGGGGTGCATTCCGGAAAAGAAGCCACGCTTACAATAAAACCTGCGCCTGAAAACCACGGAATCCGCTTCTTCCGGACAGATCTTCCCGGCACCCAGGGAATTCCAGCCCTTTTCAGCCGGGTTGTGGATACCAGCCTCGCTACGGTGATTGGAGAAAACGGCATCATCGTTTCCACCATTGAACATCTCATGGCAAGTTTTGCCGGGATGGGTATAGACAATGCCCGCGTAGAACTGGACAATTACGAAATGCCCATCATGGATGGCAGTGCTGCTGTTTTTTCACAGAAAATAAAAGAGGCCGGTATTATTGTACAGGCCGCTCCGAGATCCCACTTCATAGTGACCCACCCCATTGAAATTGCTGACGGTGATAAGTTTGTAGGAGTCTATCCCGATGAAGATTTCCGTATCACCTGCACCATAGAATTTCCCAATCCTTTAATCGGCAGACAAACCATCAGCATCCTGCTGGATGATGACAGCTTCCTTACAAAAATTGCACCAGCCAGAACCTTCGGATTTCTCCATGAAGTGGAATTCATGAAACAGATGGGGCTTGGCAGGGGAGGCTCACTGGAAAGTGCTGTGGTTGTCAGTGGAGACAGCATTATCAATGAAGAAGGCCTTCGATTTCCGGATGAATTCGTCCGGCATAAGCTTCTGGACTGTATCGGAGACTTTTCCCTCATTGGCATGCCCATACGGGGCCACATTAAAACCATTAAATCCGGCCATCTTTTCAACCATCATTTTATAACAGAGTTTTTTAAAAACAGGAGATGCTGGGAAACCATGACTCCTTCCGAATCATAAAAAGGTTCCATTCCCAAAAAAGAAAATGGAACCTTTTTAAGTATCTTTTAAAACAATTTTAAAAGTATTCAGCTGATGGCAACCAGCTCAATATCAAAAACCAGTGTTTTCCCGGCCATGGGAAAATTGGCATCCACAGTTACATCCTCACCATCAATACCGGCAATACGGATGGGAATAACCGTACCGTCTTCCATGCGGCTCTCAAGAATCATCCCTTCCTCAAGCTCCATACCTTCAGGAAAAAGACTTTTTTCGTATACAGCCACAAGCTCGGGATTGTGAGGGCCATAGGCTTCCTCAGGGGGCAGGGTAAACTTTTTCTTTTCTCCTACGGCCATACCAAGCACAGCCGCATCAAAACCGGGAATCATCTGACCACTGCCCACTTCAAAGCTTAAGGGTCCGCGACCTTCTGAAGAATCAAACATTTCACCTTCCGGAAATGTTCCCGTATAGTGCACCTGAACCTGATCGCCTTTTTCCACCTTACGCATCAAAACATCCATTTCCGGCTGACGGGGATAATAAAAAAAGGGAGGGGTCAACCGGATACCTCCCTTTTCTGTTCATCTTTATCCACCTGAGGCAGATAAGAATACTGTGTGATGGAACAATTGTTTTCCTGAAACACTATTCAATTACACCGAAAATATATTTCCTCTCCGGTCAAATCCCTGCTTCCAGATAAAAACCTTCTGTTCCTTCTGCATCACTGGCGCTCAGACCTTTTCAAAAAACTCCTTTTCCGAATCGCAGACCGGGCACAGCCAGTCTTCCGGAAGATCCGCAAAAGACGTTCCTGCAGGGATACCATTGTCCGGATCTCCTTCCGCAGGATCATACACATAACCACAGGGACATTCATACTTATCCATTTCAAAGCCCTCCTTTATGTGAAATTTCTGCTTCGCATTCTGACACAGGAAAGATCCATGCACAAGCATGAAAAACCTCAGCGTCAAACAAAACGGAAGCATATTATGCAGCTGCAGCAGAAAATTCAATTCTCCAAAGAAAAAAGGAGGACCGCAACAGGCAGTCCTCCCTTTATAATTCAGACAACAGCTTACTTCATACATCCTTTAGGCAAAAGCTCACAGGAAATCAGTGGGGTGTTGTATCCCCTGTTTCCTGCTTAATACCTACAACCATTTTGAAGAGCAGGGTCAGAACCAGAAAGCCTGTGGCAAAAATGCCCATGCTGATCACAAGCTCAAGAGCCGTTGGCGCATATTCTGTGTACTCATGCAGGGGGTTGGGAACAAAACCTCCCGTTACAAAACCAAGTCCCTTATCAAGCCAGGTACCGATGAAAACAATACCACAGATCCATGGCAGCAGAGAAAGGTTGTTTCTGTATTTTGGTATCAGAAGCAGAACAATCCCGGTAACCATAAGAATCATGGATGCCCACATGAAGGGTACCAGATTCCCCGTTCCCCAGAACAGATAAATGAAGTGATCCATATGCTCAGGATTCTGGCTGTAGAAGACCACAAATACTTCACAGATAAAGAAAAACACATTGGCAATAAGGGCATAGCAGACAATCTTGGAAAGAGTCCGCAGGGCTTTATCACCGGAGTCAAAACCAGTGGTTTTCTTAAGAATGGTGGCCAGAATAATCAGGAAGGCCGGACCTGCTGCAAAGGCGGAAGCCAGGAAGCGGGGAGCAATAATGGCAGAAAGCCAGAAGCCCCTTCCGGGCAGACCACAGTACAGATAAGCCGTAACCGTATGGATACCAAAGGCCCAGGGAATGGAAATAAGAGCTAAAATTTTCACCCACTTTTTGGCAGGAACACCATTGCGTTCCGCCTCAAGCACATTCCATCCCACAAGAATGTTAAGGAAAAGATAACCGTTGAGAACAATCATATCCCAGAAAAGCATGGAATCCGGACTGGCATAAATGATTACGTTCATCAGACGGGAAGGAAAACCCATGTCTGCAATAATGAAAAGCAGACACATGACAATGGAGGCAATGGCCAGAAACTCACCGAGAACGGTAATCCTGCCAAAGGCCTTATAATCGTGAAGATAATAGGGAAGCACCAGCATAACCCCCCCTGCGGCAACACCCACAAGGAAAGTAAACTGGGCAATATAGAAGCCCCAGGTCACATCACGGCTCATACCTGTGATGACAAGACCCTGATCCAGCTGCTTCATCCAGGCAAGTCCCGCCACCCCGATGATCAGCAGCAGGGAGGCGATCCATATCCAGTACTTGCTGCTTCCTTTGATCGCTTTTTCCAGCATGGTCACCTCACACTATGTAATAGACGGAAGGGCTTGTACCCAGACTTGGCTTCCGTCGGATGGTGGTATTGGCTCTGAGGGCCTTACGGACATTGGAGTCGGGATCATCCAGGTCACCGAAAAGAATAGCGCCTTTGGACACTTCCACGCAGGCAGGCATCTGGCCTCTGGCCAGGCGCTCATCGCAGAAGTTGCATTTTTCCACAACCCCGATCATACGATGGGGATACATGGGGTCCATTTCCTTGATAAAAGGCTTTGGATCCCGGAAATTAAAACTTCTGGCTCCGTAAGGACAGCCAGCCATACAGAAACGGCAGCCGATGCAACGGTGAAAATCCATCATGATAATGCCATCTTCCCGCTGGAAAGTGGCCTTGGTGGGACATACCCGCACACATGGAGGATTCTCACAATGATTGCACAGGGCAAGGATGGGAGCATTTTTAAGCTGATCGGAAAGGTAACGGGCTTCCTGCATGGGAAAAACATGCTTGAATGTCGAAGGCCAGATCCACTTCAGCTCCTGCTTCCCTTCAATGCCGGGAACATTATGTATGCTGTGACAGGTCTCCTGAATTTTTGCCGCAAGATCCGCATCAATCTTACGGGTATCAATCACCATGCCCCAATGGCCAGCCTTGAGACTTTCCGACCGATGCTTAAACCTGGCTCCTGCGGCTTGTGCAGCCTTTTCTTCCTTCGAACCCGAAGAGGCAAAGGCAGTCAGCACAGAACCCGTTCCTATACCGATGGCAGAGACACCGGCAATTTTCAGAAACTTGCGTCTGCTTTCCTTCATCACTTATTCTCCTTTGACGGGTCTATGTGGCATTCCCAGCAGTAGAGTGTACCCACACCTGTATAATCATGACAGCTGTCACAGAATTCAGCAGTGGAGGTATGGCAACCGAGGCAGGAGTTTTCCCCGGAAGAAAGACTCATATTGAACTCCTGTCCGCTTTCACTCACATAGACATGCTTGCCTTCACGTACCACCACATCCCGCCACTTATCAAGAAGAGCCATGTGGTTGGCAGCCATCCATTCCTTGGATTCCACGCAGTTTCCGGCTTTTTTGGCTGCTTCGGCAATGACAATCTCCGGGGCAGCACCGGACTTACCGGCATTCAGCCAGAAGGGCAGCGTAATCAGCACCGCCAGCACAAGAAGTCCCGCAAGGACTTTCAATTTATCACTCATCTGCGCCCTCCGCATTCTCTAAAGGTTCAAAACGCAGGTTGGTTTCCCTTTCATGCTCTCCGTCCAGAACCAGGGCATTACCCACCAGTTCATGCAGACCGGTGACAGAAACGCCAGGCACCCAGTAATCCATGAGAGGAGGCAGAACAGCACGGTCGATGGCGCAGACACATGACAGCATATTGACACCGTATTTATCATGGACATGCTTGACAGCATTGGCCCTTGGCAGCCCACCACGCATACGGAGTTCCATAATTTCCTCGGTGTTCAGACCGGAACCGGAACCACAGCAGAAGGTTTGCTCCCGAATGGTGTTTTCGGGCATTTCATAGAAGTTATTGCATACATTCTGCAGTACATAACGGGGCTCATCCAGCATACCCATGGCACGGGCCGGGTTGCAGGAATCATGGTAAGTAACCTTGAGATGATCGTTACGGCCGGGCTTCAGGTTCAGCTTGCCATTACGGATCAGGTCTGCAGTGAACTCAGCAATATGAACCATTTTTGTGGATGCGGCATTCTTAAACACCGTACCCGTAATCGGAGATTTGGGAATCTCCATTTTCGGACCCGTGGGACCATTCATGGTATCCATATACTGATTGATAACCCGCCACATATGACCACATTCACCACCAAGAATCCACTTTACACCCAGACGCTCTGCCTCGTGGTACATTTTGGCATTGATCTTTTTCATCATGTCTGAAGATGTGAACAGACCGAAGTTACCACCCTCGGAAGCATAGGTGCTGATGGTATAATCAAGACCAATGGCCTCAAACAGCATCAGATACCCCATATAGGTATAGGTACCGGGATCGGCAAAGGCATCACCGGAAGGCGTGATGAAAAGAACTTCAGCACCTTTACGGTTAAAGGTCGGGTTGGGCCTGACACCGGTTATTTCCTCAATGTCATCACAGAAGAAATCAATGATTTCAACCATGTTCTGGGGCTGAATCCCCAGATGGTTACCCGTACGGGAACAGTTGGCCACGGGATCCTTGATCCAGTTGATATTCAGACCAAGAAGGTTCAGAAGCTCACGGGCCATCATGGTAATTTCTGCCGTGTCAATGCCGTAGGGGCAATACACGGAGCAGCGGCGGCATTCCGTACACTGATAGAAATAACTGAACCACTCTTTAATCACCTGAGGGGTGAGTTTTCTGGCTCCTGCAATGCGTCCCAGTATCTTACCTGCCATGGTAAAATCATTGCGGTAGATGGAGCGCAGCAGCTCCGCCCTGAGTACGGGCATGTTTTTGGGATCACCGGAACCGATGTAGTAATGACATTTATCGGCACAGGCACCACAGCGGACACAGATATCCATGAATACCTTCAGGGAGCGGTATTTATCCAGTCTCTCCTTGAAACCTTCATGGATGATTTTCTGCCAGTCCGGCGGCAGTTGCCAGTCTTCATCTGACGGGCTCCAGACCCTTGCATTGGGAAGCCCGAGATATTCCAGAGTCTTCGGCTTGGCCGGGTAACAGAACCTTCCTTCGGAGAGATCCGGTGGAACGTCCATCCAGCTCTCTTTACCCGGTGTCCTGTCTATCTGGATCAATTCATCCGCATTGGGAATATCGACCATGGTTTACTCCTTCTTTTCCACCGGCAGGCCGGCCTCGATCATCTTCTCTCTGAATTCGTCCTCATAATCCGCATAGGTAACGAACTTCAGCTTGGGATTCCAGGGATTAATATGACGTACGGCCCGGCTGTTGTTTGCCATATTCCTTGTGGGGCTCAGGAAAATACCGCCGGAGTGCATCAGTTTTGAGAAGGGAAAATAAGCAAACAATACGCAAACAAGGAAAAAGTGGGCATAGAAAAGACCACCTATACCTTCAGGCACCACAGGGCTGAAGGTGGCAAGGCTCATGGTCATCTGCTTCACCGTGAAAATATCCACCTTGGCAACATAACGCATCAGTATCCCTGTACCTGCAATGGAAGCAATCAGCAGAACCGGAAAATAATCCGCTGTAAGGGAAATGTAGCGTACCTGGGGAATAAGGATACGGCGGGCAAAAAGGAACAGGGCCGCACCCAGAAGCATGAAGCCGGAAAGCATGATACCGGGAAGCCCGATCTGCAGAATGCCATCCAGCATTTCCACCACCTTGAGAAGGGCGGGGATGGGCTCCAGGAAAAAGCGAAGATGCCTTACCAGAACCACAAGGAAGGAATAGTGGAAAATCAGGCCGAAAAGCCAAAGCCAGATTTCCAGGTTATAAACGACCTTTCCTTCACGGATCTCGTTTTTCGTATTGCGGAAAAGAGACCGGAAAAGAAAGATTTCCAGCAGCATGCGCACAAGAACATCCCTCTTATTCGAGGGATTGTCGTACTTGGAGTGCTGGATCCAGGAAAAAGATTGCTGCTGCCCGCAGGTGGTCGGAATGCGGAAGGGGACAGGGGATTTTACCCATCCCAGCATCCGCATGGCGAACCCTGCAAAAAACAGCACCATGGCGGCATAGGGTATGATGACCCCAAACAGATAGGGCATCCCGCTTCCACCGGCATAGCCGATCAAACCGAGAACCAGTACCGCCGCAAGGGAATAAAGCAGGTGTTGATTCATGGACACTACCTCTCTCTTCGGCAAGAAACACCGATCCGGAGTTAACTCCGGTCCAAAATTGATTCTGCCGACAGCGATAACCCGGCGACTCTAGCCCATTACCGCTGCCATTAACCCCTATAAACAGGACTTTCCTTAGTAAAGAAAATCCGTATTTACAATGCTAAGAATCTTTAAATCTGTTCTTAAGAAAAAAGATTCTGCCCATTCATACGGACTGAAAATTTACCCTGAGGATAAAAAAAGCTGATAATACAACACCTTCTCAGTTAGTTATGGCTTCTTTTTTTTCTGCTGCATCCTTCTGCATTTTCCTGAAAATCCGCTGGGGAAGAATATCCACCCCCAGATTTTCCACCTCACAGAGAATGTCCGCCTTTTCCAGAAGATTAATGCTCCTTTCCACCACATGACGGGATTTAAAGGACCATATCTGTTCCCTGCAGGCCATGTAAAGACTGAAGGCTATCAGGGAAAGATCATCCACCCTCTTGTCAAAGGCATAGAGCAAGGACTGATTTTTTTTATCTTCCAGTATTTTTGAGCCCAATGCTTCACGGGCAAGATCTTTGAGATAAAAAACAAAGGTCACCGCTTCTTTAGGCGTAAACTCCTGTACTGCACGGATACGGATGAGGGGGTCCAGAAGTTTTTCAAGTTCCTCATCCCCAAGCCCTTCCACAAGACCCTTGAGTACTTCCGGAAGAACTGTACGAAGAGTATGTCCGACGGGATTGGCAAAAGGATCTTTTTCATTGAGAAAAAATGACTGGCTGCGCCTGGCAGGATAGGTTCCGGCTACAAGCGTTATCCAACGTTCCGCCATTTTTTCCCTGCTGTTTCCAAACAAAGCTTTAAATTCCATCCTTCTCCCCTGCCCTGCAATTTAAATAGGGTTTTGCAGTCCCCCCTGATCCGGTTACTGAATGACTTATCATCATGAATGGCGACTTATACTCGATGCCTCCTTTATATGTCAAGAATAAAAGCAAAAATAAGGACTTATCACCCTACAGAAACATGATCATCACAGAACACACTATAAGTGTAAATTATTAGCACAACATACCATATCTTGATAAAAATCAAGTATCCACCCAGCATGTCCGGCTTTCTTTACATTATTTTTCACAAAGGCTTTTTATTCCCACTATTCAGGTAAAACACTATGGGTTTCAGGAAGGACAGGCCCATTCTTTCTGTTAAACAATAAAAAATCATGGGAGTCAAAAAACATTTAAGCCCTTTCAAAAACCTTACAGACACAGCCTTAACATATCTGAAAAAAAATAATAACAAGCAATAAAAGGATAAAAAACAATGATTCATTTTTAAATTCAACTTAAGACAATCAGGGCTGCAACAGCTTACTTCCGACCCGAAGCTGTTCCAGAACTTCTTTCATCGAACCTGTGCGCTTGTTTCAGCAAAGAGCAGAAAACTCTTTTCTTAGATCCTGCCCGATCCAAAAATCAGAGCTGCTGATCTTTCGAAAACATCAGTAGGAATATAAGAAATCCCACCCTTACCATGCCTCACCTAATGTTCCGGATACTGAAGATTTTTTTCATACGGCCATAGATATGAACAAATTGGAGCGCTGCCTGCTGGCCAATGGTTTTACACCGGTTCATGTGGAACTGACCCGCAGGGATCTGCCTATTCCCGTGGTGAGAAGCCTTGTTCCGGGGCTGGAAATTCTGGGAGATTTCGACAGGTTTTCAACGGTAAACAGGCGCTTGTTTACCCGTTATCAAAGGCTTATCAACAACTGAACCTCCCCATGGCTAAAGCCAGGGGGTTCTGACAGCAAAGGCTGCATCTCTTCGTGGCTCTCGCCTTGCGGCTACAGCATCCACGACCTCGATACATTCCGATCTGTCTTTGACGGACGAACAGCTCTGTCTCCGGATACCGAAGCTCGAAGGCACAGACCTCCGATTTGCTGTTTCWSTTACCCTTGACATCGCCCGTCGCAGCAGCGGTTCCGCAGCCGACCAGTCTTTATTCGCCTGATGGATGCCAAGGGTGTTGTTGCTACAATGTTTTGCCAAAAAAGCCGAGAATAGATCYCTTTGAGCCSTTACACCACAACTGCAAATATGATGACGCTGGCTAAGGGATTTTTTCTTGTCAGTGCCGCAGATACAGGTTTGGGAAAGGCGGGTTGTCCGGGTATTTATCAGCTCAACACCACCGCCAGCATTTGCAGCTTTGCGGGTTATTTCACTGACAAACATTCCTGGACCACGCACTGAAACACTGCGGCCATAGTTTTTCTGGAAGGATTTATAAGATAATTGTTCCGTCTTTACATTTTTGCCAAGGCTTAGAATTTTGTTGCAAAGCTCTCCATGCTGTTTTTTTCTGGTTGCAGCCAGTTTTCTTTGACATTCAGCAATCTGTTTTTGGCGTTTTTTGTATCGGTTTGAGCGGTGCCATTTCCGTGAGCCTTTTTTTACGGTTCCATCCTCATTGTAGTTATCGGGATTGCTTGTCCTGCGGCTTCTGTCCTGGGCTCGCTGTTTGCGTCTGATTTCTTTCCATGGCTGGACGACTTCATCACAAAATTGCGTCAGAACAGCATCTTTTTTGCCGACAATGGCAATGGTTGAAGGGCCAATATCCAGACCGCATATATCCTCTGAAATCTCATTTTTTCTCTTTTGATGGGGTTTTCCCTCAAGAACAAGCTGAACAAACCAGCAGATTTTACCTTTGATGGTCCGTTTTACAAGACGCAGATATTTAACCCGGCATGAAAGGGCATGAGCCTCGACACCATGTTTATCCTTAAGATCAAACCTTGGAGCTATATCAAGACCGTTCCAGAGAACACGTCCCTTCCTCCATCGAATACCCGAAGCATTGCTTTTGCCTTCAATGGAGGTGAACCAACCGTATCTTTTGAAACGGGGTCTTCCCCGTCCACCAAAGGCATATTCTTTTACGGCATTAAACGCTCTTGAGGCTGTCTTCTGGATTGTGAATGCATCAAGGTGATCCCCAAGCCAGCAGGCTTTACAGGTTTTTGCTGCAAAGGCATGAATGCTGTATTCTTTAAAATCAAACCTGTTATTGCACTCATTGAATAGGGCAGTTCTTTCTTTACTTTTGGGAGTTTTGCGCGCAGCCTGAAACATCTTTGATTCACGCATGAGATCCAGCCTGCGCAAGGACTCACGCAAGCAGGCGTTGTACAGGTTCCTTCCCGCATCCAGACGCACATCAAGCACTGCCTCGTCATGGGGTGTTGTTATCAGCGGTATCTCATGTATGAAAGTTTCAGTCATCGGTTCTTCTGTTCCTCGATGTACTGTTTAATTATGGAAAGAGGCGCACCTCCTACCGTTGCCACAAAATAACTGTTTGTCCAGAGAGTTGGCAGGCGGGACTTTATAGTTGAAAATTCCTTGCGTAGTATCCTTGATGAATAACCTTTAAGCTGCTTTACCAACCTGTGAATGCCATATTGGGGATCAACTTCTATCAGCAGATGCACATGATCCGGCATAATTTCCAGTTCAATGACCTCAGATTGACGCTCAGAAGCAACTTGATTTATAAGATCTTTGAGCCGTTCAGCAACGGCTCCTGTCAATACTTGTCTTCTATATTTTGGACACCATATTACATGGTATTTACAGGAGTATACGACATTGTTATTGTTTTTATATTTCATACCTGATTTATATATCAAGAAGCTGTATATTTCAATACAAATCAATTCAAAACCGTCGCCTTATATCCCCATGGCTAAAGCCAGGGGCTTTACGGCGACTTTCGGTAAATGTTCATAACCCCGTAGCAGCCCTTCAAAAACACTAAAGACTTCTCACCGCCATCCTGATTCGGTAAAAACTGGCCGAAGGAAAACTTATCCACATTTTTTCAACAATAAAAAAGGTCTTTTCGACCCTTTATCAAATACATCTAAACCTCCCATGGCTAAAACCATGGGGGCTTACTGCAGTGCTTTGCCAGAAAAGGCTGAAAAAAAATCCCTTTGTACCGCAACGTCACAACAGCAGACATCATGACGCTGACAAAGGGATTTTTTCTTAACAATATGGATGGAAGATTCCGGTACCACCGTAACCCCATCCAGCAGCCTTTCCATAAAGTTCTGATGGTTCATGCTTCACCCCGCTTTTT
The DNA here is from genome assembly GCF_006175995.1 of Desulfobotulus mexicanus. NCBI lineage: Bacteria > Pseudomonadati > Thermodesulfobacteriota > Desulfobacteria > Desulfobacterales > Desulfobacteraceae > Desulfobotulus > Desulfobotulus mexicanus. Next base: position 76,663 of record NZ_VDMB01000014.1, on the reverse strand, counting down.
CCGGCTCTCTTTTTAGCCTGCTGTTCCAAGGCGGTGATTGTTTTCAGGTAGTCGGTTTCGACCTGTTCCAGTGTTTTGCTTTGTACTTCTTGTATTCCACTTTGGCCTTCTCTTCTGCCTGAGCGTGTGAAATAGAACCGGCGGTATCGAGGAGTTTTAGACCGGCGGAGGAGAGGATATTGTCTAACTCACGGACGAAATCTGCCATCCGCATTTCCCTTTCTTCGATGGCGTTCAGTTCTGCCAAGTCGAAGTAGGCGGATACGAGGTTATTGAGTACGCGCAGTTCCTGTTCAGAAAGGTAGTTTTTGGCGATCATTGCTTCGGCCTGTGTGGGCTGCGTTCCTTTGAAGTTGGTCATGCCGGCAAAGGGCTTGGTAGAAAAATCGGAAATTCCGATTTTTCTACCAATACTTGGAATGGTGATTCTCACGGAAGGTAAAATAACTTGAGAATATTTTGCCCAAAAGGTGGATATTTAAGTGAGACTCTACACTGCACCTGCAAACAGTCCGGGCACCTTACATAAACACTGTATTTTCAAAACAATACCATACAACAGATTCTATAAAAGTTCAGGATTCTGGATGAATTATTGGTTTAAACACAAATTTTTCAACTTCCTCATACTTCACAATACCATCAATTTTTTCAAGGCCAATCCTTTCAAGGGAATGACCTTTCAGAAGGGCAATAACGGGTTTAATAATTTTTTCCTGAATATCCGACGCAGAATTCAGACTGGTAAGGCGCAGGGTGAAGGCCCAAGCCTGTTCTTCCCAAGTAGAAGCTTCTGAACTCCAATTGATAAAGAAATCATTCTGAAGAATTATTTTCTCATCTTCTTCGTTACTAAGATCTGGCCCCATAAAATTTTCTTCATCATAATTTATGAGATCACCAAATAGACAGACATGCACAAGTGGTTCTTTATTAGGTGCCTTTTCGCAGCTCATACCCTCCCCCATAAGGCTTACCTGAATACACAAATAGCGAAGATGTTTTTTCGTACTTTTACCCAAACCAAGGCTAATGCTGTAATCCATACATACCCATCCTGCATCATCATAGATCCAGCTATACAACCAATTTTCAGACACATAAATTTTAGGATCTTTTTTTAAAGAAGCAATTTCCGGCTCAAACTGAAGCTTGATAAGATCCATCATGCTTTCAATTTCCTGCCCTGCCTTTGCAATCAATTGCGCACTCTGATGGATGGCTTTGCCGATTTCTTTTTTTTCATTTAGATTTTCCATGTATCCTCCTTATGCGTTAAAAAAAAGTGTTGATTCATATGCAGGTATAATGATGCACGGCATCCAGATAAACCCTGTAAAACCTGTCCAAAAAACAGTATTGTTACTGGATACTTCTAAGCAGGCATCTGACAGGGTAATACGATCGAAACCAAAGAAAGGACGCAGACCAAGTTTGGGAAGAACACCAAGGATCTGCTCAATCCATGTTTGTAAATCTTTGTGCTGCTGTCTGTTTTCCCTTTGCATGGTACTTAAAACAGAAAGAACAGCATCCCATGAAAAGGCCTGAAGCCTGCCATTCCATACATCTTCTTCCTGTTCTGCCTTGATTGCCTCAATTGTATTTTTTCCTATAAAAAGATGAAATGCTTTTTCCTGTTCTTCAGGAGAAAGGAATATCTGCCACTGCTTGTGGAGCTGCTTTTCACTTAAACCGGAACCCCATTTCATCTCCACAAGAAGAACTCGTTTTTCTCCATCCCTCCATGTAAGTGTAACGAACAGATCCGGCTCTATGTTACTTCGTTTTGGCCAGAAGTGCATTTCCCCTGAAACAGGGAAGCCATCGGGCAGATCTGAAACATGGCGTGAAAGGAGAAGTTCTTTCCAGAAAACACCCATGATCTGTGGTGGCATGAGGGCAAGGGGACCAAGGAGCATCGCTGTCAGCTCATCCTCTTCACAAACTCTTCGCTCCCCACTTTCCCGATGCCCAAGATACCTTCTGTAAAATTTACTTTTTTTCCCCGTGATTGCATGCAGCATAGGCAAACCCCTTTTTTTTTATGGTTTTTAATCATCACCCCACTCGTCATCTTCGTCATCCCAATCATCATTATCAGAAAGATTATCAAGCTCTGAAGCAAGATTATAGAGAAATGCTTTGTTTCTTTTTTCGATACGGCGGAGTGTAACCTCCGCTTTTTTTGCCACATCCGGATTCCGGTCATTAAGCAGGATTTCCAAAACTTCTTCCGGAATATGACGGTTTTCTGCCAGGATTCCCCGGACTATCAAATTATCACTCTTGCAAAGATATTCTGCATAAACGAGCCTTTCGGGCTCTTCAAATTTTCTAAGATCATACGCTATGGATTCCTGAATGGTTGCATCCCCGGTCTGAAGCAAACGCAGAACGTCTTCTTTTTCCAGTCTTTGCATGTGGTGGTTTACCAGCTTTCTCAATACACTTACCTGAGAATCTCCCAGTAGTACACGGATGGTTTCATCATCAATATTTTCCTTCTCGGCCATGCATTCCCTTACCGAGGGAATAGGGTAATAGGCAAGCTCAGAAAATACTTTTGCAGCCTCTGGTCTATCAGGAATAAAGTCCACTAAATATTCAGAAACATCCTCATAATTCAGAACAAAAACCTTATCATTGACAAGAATTTTTACTTCCGCTTCCATAGCGTTCTCCTTATGTTATGGTTTCTTCCGTTTCCAGCTTCAAAAACAGGATACACCACAAAGGCGACAGGTAGCGTCACATTCCATAAAGTTCAACCATATTTTTTATGGTTTCTTTCATCTCTTCCCCCAGTCTCTTTGCTCCTAATACGATCGAGCCCTATTTGTTATGAACCAATTACATAAGTTTCTGATTTAGAAGGTGACTCAATAAAGCGAAAAGTACCGCTCACATCAGTAAGTATTCCTTATTCATCAACACCCAGTCTGAGTCTACACGATTAATACCACCTCTATTTCTTTTATTTTGGGCTTGTTGAGACGTATGACACTGACAAAATATCCTTGACTTTTTATACATAAAGTCAGAATTTATACCTTCATCGATAGAATAAACAACTTTCAAACCACAGGCTTTACGCAACGCATTAAATGTCTCTTTTCCGAGGCAAATTACAATCTTAGGCTGAACTATGTCGATCATGGGTACAGCAAACTGCTTAGCAGCCCGATATAAGTCAGCCGCAGGTATTTTTGCACTCATTGATCCTGGTTTGATATAAGGAAAGAGATTGGTTGAATAAATATCTTCAAGGTTTTTTTTAAAATGCTTTTTTAACAAATTTTTAAGATTAACATTTGTTCGAACATTAGGAGTATACCCAAGCCTTAATGTTTCTTGGCATATGCTATTATTAAAGCTATCAGATGAACACCAATCTTGCAAAAACACCAGAATATCCGAATCAGAATTATGGGATGATTTGCTATACGGAGAAACAAAGTCACACTCCCATATTCCATTCTGATAATCACCTATGGAAGTATAGCCATTATATCTTGTTTGTTGGCGTAATTTAGAAAGTTTTAATAATTCTTTATCCTTATTCATCGCTCCCCCTGTGAAGTTTTATGTTCTTTTGTTTATCAAGTTATAATCCACTTATGCTCTATATCATCTACATATGTGAGATTCAGAGTAGTCGTTCCATCATATTGTGAAGAACCAAACCTTGTACTCATAAACTCTTTAACCACCCAACCTTCAGGCGTTTTCAATCTGCTTAAAGATATTACATGATTAGCTGTTCTAGTTTCTGAAATGGTTTCCCATTTAATTTCAAGATTTTCCAAAACCCATTTTTCCTTGCTATCAGGAAAAAACAATATAGCCGATCTTTTATAAACTCTGGTAGAATCATACATACATCTCACTAGCCAACCATTTGGAATTTTAGCTAAAAATGCCTTAACACGAAGATGTGAGCATACCTTTGTGAATTTTAATTTTTCATGACGTAAAGTGACCATTATGCCTCCTTTTACTATGGTTTCTTCTGTTTTCAGTATCAAAAACAGGATACACCACAAAGGCGACAAGTAGTGTCACATGTCATAAAGTTCAACCATATTTTTTATGGTTTCTTTCATCTCTTCCCGCAGCTCCTTTGGCTCAAGAACTTCCACAAAGGAACCAAAACCCAGAAGCCACCACCAAAACTGCAAAGAATCAGGCACTTCTGCTTCCAGGGTCACATAATTCTCATCCATATCCACTATTTTTTGATCCGCAGTAAGCGGTGTTTCCATAAGGTGGGCCGCCACTTCCCTGTCAAAGCGAAGTTTTACGCAAAGAGGATTGTTTCCCTGAACATAGCTGAAAGCGCCCCCATCAATGTAGCCCTGCAAAGAAAACCCATCTGGCACCACAACAGCCTCATCCTTCATTTCAGCAGAACGCATACGGTGCAGGGCAAGCTGTCTTACTGAATCCAGAGAATTGTAGCCCCAGATGGTACAAACGAGGTACATCACCTGATCCATCACAACAATCCCCAGAGGATTGACATGCCCATAGCTCACTGCCCCATCCTCACCCCTGCGCTGATAGGTGGCTGAAAAGCATTTTTCCTCCAGAAGACAGCCATAAACCGTATCCAGAACTCCGGTGTCCACGACAGGTGGAAGAAGCGGCTGGGTTCGGCTCAGCATTTTTACCTTGTTAGGCCATTTTTTCAGGGGATTGTGGGTATCGGTATCCAGTGTTTTTCTGGCAACTTCAAAATACTGATTAAGATTTTTAAGCACTGCAACGGGCATGAGGGATGGAAGAAAGGTTTCTATCATTCTGAAGGTAAATGCAGACAAGGGGTCCATACCGGGCAAGGTTTCAAAAGGCGCATCTTTTTCCCACATCCAGCCAAGGGGTTTTTCTTCATCATTACAGATAGGGAAAAACCCAGATAATGTGTCAAGATCCCTTTGAACCGTTCTCAGGCTGACATCAAATTCCATATCAAGAAGCTTTGAATGGATTTCTGAAGCACTTATTTTACGGGGAGAACGGGGAATCATCCTGATCATACGGATATAACGGACACTTGTACTGACGTGCATGGATATTCCTTCCTGAATCAAATATGGGCTACTCAAACCAGTAATAATTTTCCGGTTCCGAAAGAGGGATCTGGTGCACCTCTGCCATTTTTTTTACCATATATTCCAGTACAACAATCTTCCGTGTTGGCTTTTCAATTTCAAAATTAATGGAAAAAGCTTCTTTGAAATTACCTTCCCAAATATGCTGCTTGGCAAATCTTGCCATCAGAGATTCCCTGCTATCGCTTTTTTCGGAACAGGATACCCATTCCATGGCCTGTTTCCGGCACTCTCCTGCTTTTTCCAATTCATTTTTTTTGCTGTAATAGCTTGCAAGCTCAGCCATTATGTCTGCTTTGTGCTCAAAGGTCTCACTGTCTGAAATCATTTTCCCAAGGCAGGTGAGAATAAAATCCGTCTGAATTTTCCATCCTTGCTTTTCACAAAAGCCTAAAAAATCCATCATTAAAACAACTTGATCCATAGGGTTTTCAAATCCAAGAACCATCTGCATGGCTTCATCAAAATAATCCAGCATCCCATGCTGCACGGCAACCACACTTAAAGCATAAATTCGAGGCTCACTCTTTTTGATCTTTCTGCATATGGCAAAAGCTGCTTCAAGATCTTCTGCTACTTCTGCATAATATTCTGTCATGCCAGCCATACCCCATTCCCTGATATAATCGTCTTCAATGGACATGACATATTCAAAAACAGAAGCGGCATTGGTGGCATCCATTTGATCCATTGTGTGAATCATGGCATTCCATGCCTGAATATCCAGTTGGCAGGATTCATTGGGGGGCGGATTATCTGGCGAAGACGCAGGATTCTTTCCGTCTGCATTCAGAGGGTTTTTAAAAACTTCTGAAGCAACAAAATGAAGGAGGGATAAAAGGGGCATGGCAGGTGGCAGGTCATCCGGATTAAGGGGGCTTTTTCCTTCCATCGTCAGCGTCCAAAGGTCATCATTTTCCAATTTCTGAAATGAAATTTTTTCACAATCTCCCTGCTGACAGATCTGGCGTAAATGCATGGCAGTTTCTCCCGGAAATTTTTAGGTACGGACTTTATAAAAGCACAGTCCAGGAGAGTATAATACAGCCATGCGTCATGTGGTGTCATATTGATGTTCAGGGGAGAAATTTTTAAAAACAATCTTAAAAACTCCCGTCCCCTAACTTCGTACAAAATCGTGTCCCTTGATAACTGTTGCCTGACGCAGGCAGGATCTGCACTATGATAAGACCTGCCTCGGGGGGCTGAGTCCATAAAAAAGGTCTGCGGGGCACCAGCAGCTGGGAAAAAGCAGAAAAAACGAAAGTCAACGGATGAAGGTCTGCCCGCCGACCTGAGATTCCAGTGGCAAAAGAAGGGGGGGTTGACATGCAGGCAGCCCGACTCCATACTAACGGTGTGACACTTTGGCACCTTCACACCTGAAAAGGAGAATAAATATGACCGCATTACCACGTATAACCGCCAGAATAGATTCAGATACACGTAATTTATTGAGTACGGCGACTTCCTTGTCCGGTATGTCAAGTATAAACAGCTTTGTACTGAGTGCGGCGGTGGAAAAGGCAAAACAGATTTTAGAACAGGAACGTATTCTGAAGCTTAGTGAGCAGGATGCGAGTATGCTCCTAAAAGCCCTTGACAGGCCACCCATAGTTCATTCCAGACTCAAAGCGGCTGCTGAACGCTATGAAAGCAAGGCATGATGATCAAAACGGTTCTTCTCGATAAATTCCTGCACAACCGAAATCGATTTGACTGCGGCATTGACCCTTTGAATAATTATCTGAAAAACACTGCAAATCAGCAGACCCAAAAGGACAATACCCGAACTTTTGTTCTTCAAGATCCGATGGAAAATTCTCATATTATCGGATTTTATACTTTGACCATGGTCTCTATGGATGCTCAGGGGCTACCTGTGGATCTTCAGAAAAAGCACAGATTTTCTTCTGCTGCGGGCTTAATCGCACGCCTTGCAGTGGATAGCAGATACAGAGGACAGGGTTTTGGAGAATGGCTGCTGGTCGATGCCCTTAAAAAACTGCTTTATGCCAGTGATATGGCAGCTTTTCCTTTGATTGTTGTGGATGCCAAAGAAGGGTCAGGCTTTTTTTATGAAAAATATGGATTTACGCCATTCCATGATGCAAAAAATAAGCTGTTCATAACCATTGCGGATGTAAGAATTTCTTTTAGTTAACCTTAAAAAGGTGTCCGCTTCAGTTCTCAAGGGACACGACTTTTTACGAAGTTACCATCGAATGTCTGGTTAAGTGACAGGCACAGGGTGTTCATAAGTTTTGATTTATCAACATCCTTTAAAACAGACTTCCTTCACCATCACCTTTAGGCAGATATATTAAAAAACCTTAATTTATTAAGACATCTCAGCAAAATAAGGCTATATGTCGGATGCCTTTGTATTCGAGCCATGAATATTCATGTTTTTTACAGAAACAATAAACACCATCATAAAGAAAAGATTCAGGATTCCATATGTCATTTGATAAACTTGGCCTTCGGGCTGAACTGCTGAAGGCCATTCAGGATAAGGGATATACAAGCCCAACACCCATTCAGGCCATGACCATCCCCATCATATTAAAGGGCAGGGATATTCTTGCCCGTGCCCAGACCGGAACAGGCAAAACCGATGCCTTTGCCCTGCCCATGACAGAAATTCTGTCCAGACAGAAAGCCAAATCCCGTCATCCCAGGGCGCTGGTTCTGACGCCTACACGGGAACTGGCCCTCCAGGTGGGAGAAAGTATTCAGACCTGTGCCCGCCGGGTGTCCCTGAGGTGCAGCGTTGTTCACGGCGGCGTGGGCATTCACCCCCAGATAGATCGCCTGAAAAGGGGGATAGACATTCTTGTGGCTACCCCCGGTCGTCTTCTGGATCTCTCGGGCCAGCGCCAGCTCAATCTGTCCAGCATAGAATTTCTGGTCTTTGACGAAGCGGACAGAATGCTGGACATGGGATTCAGCAAGGCCATCAATGAAATTCTGCAGCTTCTTCCCACAGACCGCAGAACCATGCTGTTTTCTGCCACCTACAACAAAGAAATCCGAGCCCTTGCGGCAAAAATGCTTCAAAATCCAGAATATCTTGAAATAACACCGGATAAAACCGCCGCAGAATCCGTTGTTCAAACGGTACACCTTGTGGATAAAACAAATAAACGCAACCTTCTTACCCACCTGATTCTCAAGGAAAACTGGACCCGTGTACTGGTTTTTTCCAGAACAAAACACGGAGCCAACAAGCTTACGGAAAAACTGGCTGCTCAGGGAATCCGAAGTGCTGCCCTGCACGGCAATAAAAGCCAGTCCGTTCGCACAAGAACCCTTCAGGCCTTTAAAAATGATGAAATCCGTGTTCTGGTGGCAACGGATGTTGCGGCAAGGGGGCTGGACATTACCCATCTTCCCTATGTGGTCAACTTTGATATGCCCGGCATTCCGGAAGATTACATCCACAGGATTGGCAGGACAGGCAGGGCCGGAATCAGCGGTATTGCCATTTCCCTTGTCAGCGCAGAAGAAAAACAATCCCTGAAAGCCATTGAAAAGCTGCTGGGTCAGAAAATTCCCGTAAAAAGCGTGGAAGGATATACCATTGATTCAGATGTTCCGGATTTTGTTCTCTATCGTCCGGGGAATGCCCACAGTGAAAAAAAGGTGGACAAAGAAATCAGGGATATTGTTCTGGAGAGGAAGGCAAAAAAAGAAGGGGGGAAAAACAAAACATCAAGACCCTTTAAAGGCAAACCCGTCAATCCCCCCGGCAATTCACGGAACAGGGGCAGAAATAAAGTATAAAGATTAATTGTTCAAAATAATTACTATAAATTATCTAAAACAGATGCAGGCCACATTTTTACGGACTGCATCTGTTTTTTTAAAAAAGCTCCCCAAGCTCACGAACAAGCCATTCCATGGAAGGCAAAAGATTTTTCGGCTCATGGGGTTCAAGGGTGATAATGGGAAGTTTTCCCTGAGCATAAAACATTTTTTTAAGGGGCGTATAATCAATCACTCCCTGACCCGGCGGCAGATGGGAGTCTTCCTTTCCATTGTTGTCATGCAGATGAATTTCTCCAATGAAGGGCCCCATCACCCCAAGCCAGTGGCTGAGATCTCCGGAACCAAAGGCAGACTGGTGTCCCGTATCCAGACAGACCCCCACCTTTTCTGCCCGGAGATGTTCCAGAAGAAGCAGAAGCTCTTCAGGATGCTCCTCGTAAACATTTTCCAGAAAAAGCTGACAGTTGTTTTTTCCCAGATCCCCTGCAACACCCTTCCAGAAATCTGCTGACCGGGCATACCATTCATCCTTAATCCAGTCGTAACGACGACTTTCCCAGCCACCGTGACAGACAACGGAAACCGGATTAAAAACAGGCACAAGCTCCAGAAACTGCTGTATCCTTTCCATGGAAATCCTGCGCACGGCAGAATCCGGAGATCCCGGTGAAAGATCCATGAAGGGACCATGGAGCGTAATGCGCCGTCCCTTTTTCTGAAATGCTCCGGCAACGGCCTTGAAATCCTCCCATCCGGAACTATCAAGACTTAAGGCATCAATGCCTATTTCCGGATTCAGCCCTAGAGAAAGAAAGGCTTCCATATAAAGCTCCCGCATGCGGAAGGGCAGATTCACCTGAATATTTTCCCTTATCCTCTGCGGTATGGCCGCAATGTCCGACAAATTCATCCTTTTTACCCCTGTATGCTGTAACTGTCTTTTTTATTTTCTGTTAAAAACTGACTTCTTTTCATGCGCCCTTAAACATATCCCTTATACCACCAATGGAGCCTAAGAAATTGGTGGCCTCATAGGGAAGGTAGACAATCTTGTTTTCCTTACCATCTGCCATGACCTTAAGGGCTTCAATATAACGCACGGCAATAAGATAATTGGCCGGATCTCCGGGCCTGTCCTTAAAGGCTTCCACAAGCTTAAGAATGGCCATGGCTTCAGCTGAAGCTATTTTATACCGGGCTTCGGCCTCACCTTCAGCTTCCAATATTGTTGCACGTTTTTCACCTTCGGCACGGTTTATGGCAGCTTCCTTCTCCCCTTCCGCCTCAAGGATGGCAGCTCTTTTTTCCCCTTCAGCCTTGAGGATAGCCGCCCGCCGGTCCCTTTCCGCCCGCATCTGCTTTTCCATGGCCTCCTGCACTTCCGCAGGGGGCGTGATGTCCTGAAGCTCCACGCGGGTCACCTTCACACCCCACTTATCCGTGGCATCATCAAGAATAGTGCGTAGTTTCGTGTTAATAATTTCCCTGGATGCCAGACACTCATCAAAATCCATCTCCCCCACAACATTTCTCAAAGTGGTCTGGGTCAGTTTTTCTATGGCCTGAGGGAGATTAGCCACTTCATACACGGCCCGAATGGAATCAGTGACCTGAAAATACAAAAGGGCATCAATTTCCATGGTCACATTATCTTTAGTGATGACATTCTGACGGGGAAAATCATAGACCGTTTCCCGAAGATCAATACGATCCGTAAGTTTGGTCACCGTCAGCCGCTTTTCTCCCGATGCATCCTGGGTGACATAACGCCAGTGGATCTGCCTTGGCTGATCCATAAAGGGCCAGAGGATATTGATACCGCTGTCCAGTGCCCGGTGAAAGCGGCCCAGCCTTTCCACAATCATGGTTTCCGCCTGCTGGATGATCTTCAATCCCTTAATGGCGAAAATAATGACAAAAAAAGCCAGAAGTCCCATAATAATCAGCAGTGGTTCCATTAATTTTTCTCCTTATCCATGTTTATTAAAAGGACGCACCTGAAGGGTAACGCCACTTACGGACTCTATGCTTACCAGATCCCCAACCTGAAACAGCTGCCCCTCACCTGCCCTTGCCCGCCATACTTCCCCGCCGATTTTCACCTTTCCATGACTTCCGGGGCCGCCGAAAGCTTCCAGCACCTCGGCAGTCTGCCCCGTAAGGGCATGAACACCTGTTTTTATGATTTTGGATTTTCCAGCAGCAAAGCGAAGAAGAAGGGGACGTACGGCAAAGGAACAAAAAAAGGATATGGCAGAAAAAATAAAAATCTGAGAAATAAGACCTGCGCCCATAAGGGATAAAAGGGCGGCGGAAAAGGCCCCCACCCCGAAACAGGCAAGAAAAAACGCAGGCGTAAACATTTCACCTGCCACAAGGATAATTCCCAGCACCACCCAAAGGTGCCACGGTTCGAATAATACCATCTTCCCTCCTTGCCCTTTATCCATGATTGTCGTAACCATGATTTCAGATTTTTTTATACCACGAAATCCAGAGACCGGAAAGCAGCCATGCATCCTGAAGCCAACCTCCTTGACTGGCCGCCCCTTATTAAAGGCAGGCTGATACGTCGCTACAAACGTTTTCTTGCGGATATTCTCCTGGATACTGGTGAAAGCATTACCGCCCACTGTGCCAATTCAGGAGCCATGACCCATTGCAGCGAAGCTGGACGGCCCGTATGGGTCGCCCATGAGCCTGGCCCCAAAAGAAAACTTTCCTACACCTGGTATCTGATTGAGATGAAAGAAAGTCTTGTGGGAGTTCACACTCAGATACCCAACAGACTGGTATCCCTTGCCATAGAAAAGGGCTATATCCCTGAGCTTTCAGGATATGAAAAAATAAAAAGAGAGGTTCGCGCAAACAACTCACGCATAGATATTCTCTTGTCGGATTCCACTAAAAAAGACTGTTTTGTGGAAGTCAAAAACTGTACCCAGATCATTAACGGGCTTGCTGCCTTTCCCGATGCTGTGACCACAAGGGGAAAGCGCCACATGGAAGAACTGGCCATACTGACTGAAAACGGAAAAAGGGCCGTTGTTTTTTTTCTGGTTCAAAGGGAAGATGCCAGAGGATTCTCCCCTGCAGAGACCATTGATCCGGCATATGCCAAGGCCCTGCGGCTGGCTGCTGACTGTGGCGTTGAAATTCTCTGTTATGATGTACGTATGAATCTTAAAGGTCTTCGGATGCACAGAGCACTTCCGGTCTTCTTATAAAAACGCTCCGTCAATACTCTCATTTTCCGGGCTTATCTTGACAGAAAAGTCCGGAACAGATACTTAGATATTCAATGAATACGGCATAGACCGTATTTTTTTATGAAAAAGGGGGATTCCATGTTTGGTATGGGTATGCCGGAGATACTTATCATTCTGGCACTGGCACTGATTGTCATCGGACCGAAAAAACTTCCGGATCTTGCCCGTTCACTGGGAAAGGCCTTTGGCGAATTTAAAAGCGCATCCAAAGACTTCAAAGATGCCCTTAATGCGGAAACTCCGGTAGGGGAAGAAAGCAAATCCCTGAAAGCACCGGACGAAAACAAGGAAAAAGACACCCGCCATGAAGGATGAGTCCCTCTCCCTTATGGATCACCTGACGGAGCTGAGAAAGCGGCTGATCCGGTCGCTGATAGCAATAAGCATCGGCTTTCTTATATGTTATGGATTCAAGGAACAGCTTTTTTTCATTCTTGTGGCTCCCCTGCAGGAAGCCATGGGGACAAGTGGATCCACGCTAATTTTCACAGGCCTTCCCGAAGCATTTTTTACCTATCTTAAAGTAGCCCTTCTCGGCGGCCTTCTTCTTGCATCCCCTTATATACTGACGGAATTCTGGCTTTTTGTTTCTCCGGGACTGTATAAGAAAGAAAAGAAACTGCTGATTCCCATTATTTTTCTTTCGGTCTTCTTTTTTCTTGGAGGTGCTCTTTTTGGATATTTTGTTGTTTTTCCATGGGGTTTTAGATTCTTCCTTGGATTTGCAACGGAAAATATCCATGCCCTGCCAGCGATGAAAGAATACCTGTCCTTTTCAAGCAAAATGCTTCTCGCCTTCGGGCTGGTCTTTGAAATGCCCCTTGTACTCACGGCCATGGCCCGAATGGGACTTGTCACACCCAATTTTCTGGCAAAAAACCGGAAATACGCACTTTTACTTTTTTTCGGACTGGCAGCCATACTTACGCCCCCTGATGTGGTTACCCAGGTCATGATGGCCATTCCCCTGGTGCTGCTTTATGAAGTCAGCATTATCGGTGCCCGTGTTTTTCAAAGAAAACCCATGGATCTGACAGATCCATAAAATATGCTGTTGATCATAAGGGTTTTTTGGCCCCCTCGCCGAAAAGCTCTCTTATCCCACCCCAAATGCAGGAGGTTTCCATGAAAAAGAAAAAAGGTTTTTTCCTGGCGGTAACAGGTGCTGCCCTTCTTTTGTTTGCTGCTGCCGTTGCACTGGCAGGTGCAATCAAAACAGAGGTCGATGATGTCATTCAAATGAAAACACCGATTTATGAAGAACACGAACGGCCCCTTGTAACCTTTACCCATAAGCTGCACTCAGAAGATTATGGCATTTCCTGTGGCACATGCCACCATGATGACAAGGGGCAGCCCCTGGAACTGGTCATGGGTGATCCTGTACAGTCCTGTGCGGCATGCCACAGTATTCCCGGCCAGAGACCAAGGGGAGACAAAACACCCAAGCTGGACTTCCATGCCGAGGCCATGCACGACAGCTGTCGCAGCTGCCATGCCCAGTTCAACAGGGAAAAAGGTGAGCGCATAGCTCCCATCATGTGCAACCAGTGCCATACCAATTGATAAGAAATTTAACAGGATAAAACCAAAAACACGACCTGAGGGGGAAACGGGGAAAACGAGGGGATCAGGGCGTGTAAAGTATCAAGGGGTGTCAGCACGGGAAGGTGCGGCACCCTTTTTTTATTAATGTCTCTTCCCTGATTCTTTAAAAATACGGGCCTGATTCACCATGGCAGGAGCCCATTGGGGTGTTCCAAGGGCGTGGATATGGGTATAGGCGGCAAGGGTATTTTTAAAAATAAGACCATCCATACCCTTTGCAATTCCAGTACCCCTTCCCATGGAAAACACCATAGGGATATCTTCCTTAAGGTATTCAACTCTGGAATAGCGGAATTCATGGCCGAGAATGGAAAGTCCTTCTGGAAAAAATGGATTTTTTGCTTCCACCTTCACCCGCACATAACCATGTCCCTGGGGTTTATCACTGAAACCGAAACGAACAGGGAAAACACCACACATGGGATAGGATGTACCATCCAGAATCAATGCCTCCCCAAGGTACATAAGTCCACCACATTCCGCATAGATGGGAAGACCTGCATGGGCTGCTTCAAAGATGCTTTTTCTTAAGCTGGCATTGGCGGTAAGGGAAGCTGCATGGGTTTCAGGAAATCCTCCGCCAATGTAAAGGGCGTCAATTTCCGGAAGAACCTTATCTTCAAGACTGTGAATTGGTATAAGTTCGGCCCCTTCCGCTTCAAGGGCTTCAAGGTTTTCAGGATAATAAAACTGAAAGGCCGCATCCTTTAAAAAACCTATTTTTACAGAATCTTTTTTGATGAAAGAAGAATCCAGAATAAAGGAATCTTTCCCTTGATCGGCTTGAATGGAAACAGGCTGTGCAAGGTTGAAAACACGGTGCATATCCACATTCTCACTTACAACAGCTGCCGAGGTTCGGATGGAATGGGAGGCCCATCCATGTTCCTGGGTAGGAACAAGGCCCATGTGGCGCTCTGGAAAGTCCTGATCCCTTAATTTTGGAATGGCCCCAAGAACAGGAACACCCGTGTGATGCTCTATGGTCCTGGTCAGAATTCCAGCATGACGGGTACCTGCCACACGGTTCAGCACAACACCGCAGATACGTACATCAGGATCAAAGTGCAGGCAGCCAAGTACCAGAGCTGCCATGGTTCTGGTGGTTTTGGTCACATCCAGACACAAAAGAACAGGCGCATCAATCAGCTTGGCAATGTCTGCCGTTGATGTATTACCCGCCAGATCAATGCCATCATAAAGACCCCGGTTTCCCTCTATAAGGGCAATATCCGATCCCTGACTGTGCCGAAAAAAAGAAGTGCGAACCACATCGGGTTCGCACAGATAAGTATCCAGATTATAGCAATGCCGACCTGTGGCAAAAGCCAGCCAGCCGGCATCAATATAATCCGGACCTTTTTTAAAGGGAGCGACACTTATACCTGCCTGGGTCCAGGCCGCTGCAAGACCAATGGAAAGAATGGTTTTGCCTGACCCACCCCTTAAGGCGGCAATGGCAATGCGGGGTATATCATAACGCATGAAGCCGGTTGCTCCGTTCAAAAAGCATATTATTTATTCACCTTCAGTGCCAGCCTGCTTGCCTGCACCTTTACGGCCGATCATGGTGGAAGAACCGGAAGACCAGTATTCCAGAATTCCTTCACCCACCATTTTATTGATGAAGTTTTTTACGGTTCTGGGTCCTTCATCGGGAAAAATTGTATAAAAATCCTTC
Organism: Desulfobotulus mexicanus; assembly: GCF_006175995.1. Classification (NCBI taxonomy): domain Bacteria; kingdom Pseudomonadati; phylum Thermodesulfobacteriota; class Desulfobacteria; order Desulfobacterales; family Desulfobacteraceae; genus Desulfobotulus; species Desulfobotulus mexicanus. The sequence goes on along the minus strand of NZ_VDMB01000014.1, from coordinate 61,220 downwards.
AGATAAAACTTGGATTTGGATTTGGCCTTACTTTCAATATAATCCAAAACCATTTCTTTTGCATTGTCCGGAAGAGCCATGTACGCCTCCATAAAAAAAAAGTTTTGGCCGACACCCTTGTAGGTGCCGGCCTTTTGAAGCAAAAGACTCAGTTCTTAAAACTTGAACTGGGTAGACTGCCGCCAAGTGTAATATGCATGATCGCGGAAATCATCGATCAGGTGGTGCGTAAACTCAATTTCACACTTCTCAAAGAAGCGCTCCCAGCCGATACGCTCAGCCCAGTCACCAACACGCTCATACTTTCTGGCATCACTGGCATAGGCTTCCACCATACGGCGGATAGTCTGAGTCATAGTTGGCCAGCGGGGCATTTCATTATCAATGAAGGCCACAACAACCTTGGAGAACTTGGGCGGGTTGATGCGGTTGGAAATTTTACCACCCACCATAAGAACAATACCATCACCTTCGGTATCGGAAATGGGAAGTGAAGGACACATGGTGTAGCAGTTACCACAGTACATGCAGCGCTCATTATTGATGGCAAGGCTGTTCACCTTGGTGCCGTCGGGCAGCTCATGTTTGGCTGGCTTAATGGCCGCCGTGGGGCAGGAGGCAATTGCCAGAGGAATTTCACACTGCTTGTCCAGATACTCATGGTCAATCATCGGCGGCTTTCTGTGGTAGCCGAGGATGGCAATATCAGAGCAGTGTACGGCACCGCACATGTTCAGGCAGCAGGCCATGGCGATACGCAGCTTGGCAGGAAGACGCATGTCCTGGAAATCCGTGAACATTTCGTCCATGGTGGCCTTAACTGTACCTGAGCCATCCGTGGCAGGGGTGTGGCAGTGAATCCAGCCCTGGGTATGAACGATGTTGGAAATACCAGCGCCCGTACCACCGATGGGGAACTTAAAGGAACCGCCTGCAAACTTGCGGTCTTTCAGGTCTGCCTTGAGGGCTTCAACCTTATCCTTGGAATCCACCATGAACTCGATGTTGTTACGGGTAGTGAAGCGCAGGTAACCGTCACAGTGTTTATCTGCAATGTCGCAGATTTCACGGATCAGGGTACCGGACATAAGACGGGCACCACCGCAGCGAACGGTATAAACTTCATCTCCGCTTTCGCCAACATGCACCAGAACACCGGGTTCAATAATTTCATGGTAGAGCCATTTACCCTTATTGGCCTTGATGACCGGAGGATAAAACTCTTCAAAGTGACGAGGACCTATATCTGTGATCCGGTTTTCCATCGGAGTTGCCGGATTATAACCAGAGGATACAAAAGCCATGGAATATCCCTCCCCTTCTTAGCGCTTATGATGTTTTCTGTATTCCTTGACGTCACGCTCCCAGCCACCAGGTACTTCATCTTCTTTCCAGAAGATGTAGGGGTTGCAGCGGGGTTCACTGACGTGGCGGGCGTCCGCTTTGATACCGGTAACTTCCAGCATTTTCTGGAAGCCAGCGCGGCGGATAAGCTCGCCAAGGCGCTCACGGTTCTTGCCTTCTTCCATCCACCAATCCCAGATAGACTCAATAACTTCCGTAACAGCAGCATAATCATCTTCGGGATTGACTTCCACAAAGGGAGCCAGAAGGGAACCCATCTGCTGACCATCAAGGATGGGAGCCTTGGCACCAACCAGAATGGAAAGACCGGTATCCTTACCTACGCGAAGGGCGCGGGGCATGGCGTTGATGCAGTGCATGCAGCGGTTGCACTCTTTGTTGTCGATTTTCAGCTCTTTGCCTTCCATCCACATACATTCGGTGGGGCAGAGATCAATTATTTCCTTCTGAATATCGAAGGCACCCCAGTCGCGGCCTTTAAAAGCACCACCGTTGGGAGCAATCTCTCCACCTATATAAGCCTGAACAGCTTCCTGATCAATGCGGATATCGTCCTTCCAGGTACCGATGAAGCTCATGTCAGAACGGGCAATGGAAGCAACGCAGCCATTGGGACATCCGTCGAACTTGAACTTGAATTTGTAGGGGAAGGCGGGACGGTGAAGTTCGTCCTGATACAGATTGGTGAGGAAGTGGCACAGGCCGTTGGTGTCGTAGCAGGAAAACTCACAACGGGAAGAACCGATGCAGTCTGCAGGGGTTCTCAGGTTGGAGCCGGAACCACCAAGGTCTGTGTTCAGGTTGTGGGTCAGTTCATAGAAAATTTCTTCAAGCTGCTCTGTACGGGTACCAAGGAAAATAATGTCACCCGTGGAACCATGCATGTTGGTCATGCCGGAACCGCGCATCTGCCAGATGTCCATGAGCTGACGAAGATAATCTGCCTTGTAATACTTACCCGCAGGCTGAGCCACGCGGACGGTGTGGAAGTGAGCAACACCGGGGAACATTTCCGGCTGGTCGCAGTAACGACCGATAACGCCACCACCATAACCGAATACACCAACGATACCACCGTGTTTCCAGTGGGTACGGCCATGTACATAAGAAAGTTCCAGAACACCCAGCAGGTCATCTACAACATCTACCGGAACCTGAAATTCAATGCCGGCCTCATTTTTGGCGCGGACTTCAGCTTCAAGCTTCATGTCGGAGACGAAGCTCGGCCAGGGGCCAGACTCCAGCTGGTCCAACAACGGAGTTTCGTGTTTTGCCATTACCTTACCTCCATGTGAAAGATTTACAATCCTGACGTTTCGTCAAGGGGAACTCACCGTAAAACCAAAACATTCGCAATGCTTTACTATAGCTGTCAAAAAACCCTTTATTTCTATCTATTCAAAGATGGATCATATAGGATGTGAACGCTCCATTGTCAATAAAAAAGGGTTTTTTCTTAAAAACCAATAGCTCTTATTTATCAACCTTTTTTCCCTCAATACCCTATATTGCCTACACAACAAAAAAAACATCTCCATCTTGTATTTTTATTAGGAAAAAACATTTACATATTTTTTGAACAATCACATATCACTTCAAAAACACTGTCTGAATGGGCCCTCATATGTTTTTTTATCAGAACAATATCCGAAGCCATGGGATTACAGGCAGACATAATTTCCTCATGCAGAGAAAAAAGATGGTCACTGCCCATGGAACGTACAATTTCAGGAATTGCCTCGATAATCATTAGCATTTCTTTGCTGTCCGGGGCTTTTTCAGATAATCCTTCAAAAAATCCGGCTATACATGGCGCAATTACATAATCCGGAGCCCATACCAGCTCTCCCACACCATCTAAGCGATCCAGCCGCATCCGCATCAGCATATTCCATAAAAAATGAAAAAGGCATTCAAGCTTATCCGAAAGATCCGTCTCTTCTGAATCCATGGATAAAAGACTGGTATACTGACGCACGGTGATCAGGCGGACATCCACTTTTTCCAAATCCCGACAGACCACAAAATCTCCAGCAGCATGGTGCCATGGGAAAATCTGATCAAAGGTATCAAAATCATAGGACCGGCTGAGGATGGCAGCTGCTTTACGGAAAAAATCAGAAACCTCTTTTTCCTGCATAACAGATCTGCTTCCATCATCCTCCCAGACCTTTATCCCCAGAGAACCATCCTCCAGACAGGACCAGTGAAATTCACAGAAACCCTCAAACCATGGGGCTGAGAAAAATGAGGCGGCCTTTCCTGACTCCAGCAGGTATTCACCGGAAAAATACACTTCAGGAATATCCCTTGCGGACTTATTCTTAAGCTTACCAAGAGCCTTTATTTCCTTACCCATGGTACGGATAGCTTCCGCACTGACAGCCCCGTTCACAACCATAGGCTGGCTGTTCCTCCCATTAATAACAACTTTACATGGGTGGTAAAAAGCACCATGTTTTTCAAGAATGATGTGAATTTTTTCTATCTTTTCACTGTAAATTTTTTCAACTTCGTTAATATTTTCATCCAGAAAAATACCCACGCCCTTAAGAAAAGCTCCGCACTGAATATCCGTATCCTTATCTGTATCTGCCGGCAGCGGATGGGAATACATAGGATCTGAAGGAAATACGAGATCCCCCATTCCTGAAATACCATAAGAATATACGGTCATTATCTTTTCCATTCAATTACGGGCTGTCATTGCTGCCGGGTATGGGGCCTTTTATCTTCTTTATATTTTTTTTCTGTGGGCTTCCAGCTCATCCTTCAAACCCTGTGCCACTTCATAACCAAGGGATTCGGATTTATCTGCATTTTCAGCGGCTTTTTCATAGTCCCCTTTTTCAAGGTAAGCTACCGCCAGATTATTATAAGAAATGGGGAAATCAGGATTGATTTCTATGGCTTCCCTACAGGCTTCAATGGCTTCATCCAGAAGACCCTGCATCAGATAGGCGGTTGCCAGTGTTGTGAAAGCCTGAATGTTCTTTGAATTAAAAACAATACTCTTTCTGAGATGTTTAACAGCTTCTTCAATGTTTCCATTCTGCAACTCAAGATATCCGATATTGGCATATCCAGGAGAAAAACCTGCCCGTGCCTTGATGGATCTTTTATTATAATGCAGACAACCTTCAGTATCTCCCCTCTGGAGACAGATGGCGCCCAGCTGTACAAAGGCTTCCGCAAGGTTTGGGCTGCAGGAAATAGCTTCATGCAAATGGGATTCCGCTTCCTCATATTTTTTCTGGCCCATCAGGGCTACGGCCAGATTATAGTGCGTGGCACCGCACTCGGAATTGGATGCCAGTGCCATCCGCTGCTGTGCTATATATTCATCGGCGTTCTGTGCTTTCTGCATATTTTTTTCATCCCCTTAAAGTGTAAATTTTAAAAAAAAATCTATGGATACTTAAATATTTCTTACTGCTATACAGCCATTTCATATCATCCATAAAAACAATGAATGAAGGATAATCAAAAAAACCATGTGTCTTTATCATAAAACAACAAAAAATTCTTAAGGTGTTCCGTTAATATGGGCCGTCCCATTCTGTCAAGGATATTTGTCTTTCCTGTATTCCCAAAGGGTTAAATATTGTCAAATTATAAAATATATGGTAGGCCGACAACTGGAATATAAAAAACTTTAATGGTGACATTTCAATATTTTTTCACCATAAACTATAAATATTTTTATATTTTATTTAATTGCACTCCGATACTACCAGACAAAAAATATCTGATATTTTCTGTTACTTTTTTTAGAATACACCACAGGAAGGGAGTTTTATATGCGCACAGGCTGCTATACTGCGCTGGTCACCCCCATGACCAACAACACCGTTGATTACAAAGGCCTTGAAGCACTGGTGGATTTTCAACTTCAATCCGGGGTTACGGGTATTCTTGCCGTGGGAACAACGGGAGAAAGCCCCACCCTTAACTGGGAAGAACATAATACAGTCATTAAAACCGTTGCTTCGAAATGTAAGGATAAAGCCCTTTGCATTGCCGGTGCCGGCAGTAATAATACCGCAGAGTCCATGAATGCCGCCATCCATGCCGCAGATTGCGGAGTTGATGCCATTTTGCTGGTAGACCCTTATTATAATGGTCCAAGCTCCCTTGAAATACGCAGGGAATATATTGCTCCCGTTGCAAAAGCAGTTCCTGACATAGATATTATACCCTATATAATTCCAGGCCGCACCGGTGCCCAGATGTTTCCAGAAGACCTCGCTGTTTTGCATCAGCAGTATAAAAACATACGCTGTGTCAAAGAAGCCACGGGTGATCTCGATAATATGCGCCGTACACGTGAATGCTGTGGTCAGGATTTTATGATTTTTTCCGGGGATGATGCCCTCACCTTTCCCATGATGACAGATCCATATATCGCAGCTTCAGGTATCATATCCGTAGCTTCCAATATAGTACCGGCACTTATAACAGAAATGACCTATTGTCTGAAAAAGGGAGAAACACAGAGAGCACAGCAGATTCTTTCTGATATAGAGCCCCTTTTCCGATTGGTCACCGTCACCACCCAGGAAGAAACGCCCTATGGCCCGGTTGCCTGTCGTGCCAGAAATCCCCTGGCTCTGAAAACACTGATGCAGCTCATCGGTATGCCATCTGGCTCCTGTAGAAAACCCTTAGGAAAAATGACCCACAAAGGCTTTGAATTTGTTCTGGCCACAGCAAAAGAAATCCATCAGAAAAATCCTGATGTATTTGGCTCAGCTGCAAAGTTTTTTGATGTGGATATAGAAGAAAGACTTAAAAATCCTGAATACTGGAAAGATCTCTATTATACGGAAGAATACACTGACACTCCCGGATAATAAACAGTACAAAAACACTGTGGCAGAATTCCCTTCATGGTGAATCCTGCCACAGAGACAGTTAAGACATAGGGCCTGAAAAAATTATTTTTTTCTTGCTCCGGCAAACTCATCCTTTACGGAAAAACGTCCTTCCGGATCCCGCTTGAAAAGAATAGCCTGAAGCCAGTCAAAACCAAACTGTAACAATGTAATTTCATCTTCACTTATTTTTTTAATAATTTCATCGGAAATATTATGCATTTTTAAAAAATCCGACTCAAATACAAATCTTTTGAAACCGTCAATATTATAACAGACCATGAAAAACAGTTTTCTGCTCTTTTCCGTCATATCCATGGTAAAACCAAAACTTTTCTTCCTTACAATCAGATCCGTCCATCCCTCATTTATTCTGTCCTGAAGATCAACCCCCTGATCCATGCGCCATTCTGCTATTGACCATTCTTTGTTCTCCTGATGCCCCTTACAGCGTTCTTCATTGATCATAAAGAAAAAATCATCCTGTGTACCCTCAACCACATCTTCCATGTGACTTCTTGTAGCCATGCCTATGGGATAATAACGACAGGCACTTGGGCGGTCTGCATAAATAATGCACCCTTCACCATCCCGGACAAAGGGACAGGACTGTTTTTCATCATCCAGAAGACGCATTACCGGTACGGGCAATCCTGTTTTTTCAAGAATCTGAGGTTCCGTATAAACAGCCAGAAATTCATCTGAAGGAATTCCCATACGATTTTTGATTCGGATAATATCATAGGGAGTAAGCATGATATTAATTTTTCGGCAGCAATCCGTAAAGCATGGAACACCGGGATGGCAGTCAAAACAAAAACGGCTTGATCTGGTTAACTGGACGGGAACAGCCTCGTTAACATACTCCTGATCACTCATAAAATTTTTCCTTCCATACAATTGAATTTTTTTCAAATTTTATCTGGTATTAATAAAAAAAACAGAACTATCCTTATTCCGTAAGGAAAAAACACCTGTATAAAAAAGGAAACAAGGTATAAAACATACCCTGATATTTTTTAAAGTCCCTCAAAATCTGGAGACCCCCATGAATATTTCTTTTACCGCCAGCAGTAATCTTAAAAAAAAACCAGAAGACCATGAGCTCAGTTTCGGTACTCAGTTTACAGATCACATGCTTCTGATGGATTACAACCCAGAAAAAGGCTGGCATGATCTGCGCATTGTTCCCTATGATAATTTTTCACTTCCACCATCCACAACGGTTTTTCATTACGGACAGGCAATTTTTGAAGGCCTTAAAGCCTACAAACGCAAGGATAATAAAATCCAGCTGTTCCGTGCAAAGGACAACTTCGAACGATTCAATCGTTCAGCCAGACGCATGTGTATCCCAGAAATAGATAATGATTCTATCCTTGAAGCCCTGAAAGAACTTATCCGCATAGAAGAAGACTGGGTTCCTTCCAGTCGGGGTACCTCTCTTTACATCCGCCCCACCATTATTGCAACCGATCCCTTCCTCGGAATACGTGCTTCCCATAACTATCGTTTTTTTACCATCCTGTCTCCTGTGGGAGCTTACTACCCAGAAGGTTTTAATCCTGTAAAAATATGGGTCACCAGTGATTATGTCCGTGCCGTGCCCGGTGGCGTAGGTGAAGCAAAAACTGCTGGTAATTATGCAGCCAGTCTTTATGCCTCAGAAAAAGCCCAGAAGGAAGGTTACACTCAGGTTTTATGGCTGGATGGGAAAGAACACCGTTACATAGAAGAGGTTGGGTCCATGAACATCTTCTTTGTAATAAACAACGCCATTGTTACACCAGAACTCAATGGCAGCATTCTTTCCGGTGTCACCCGCAATACCGTCATTCAGGTAGCCAGAAAAAAAGGATTGTCTGTTTCTGAAAAACGGATTTCCATTGATGATATATGTAAGGCCCATGAAAATGGAGAATTAAGTGAAGCTTTTGGCTCAGGAACAGCCGCTGTTATTTCTCCTGTGGGTACCATTCGCTATAAAGATCAGGTTCTCACCATAAAAAATGGGGTTGCCGGTCCCATATCAACCATGCTTTTTGATGAAATTACAGGCATTCAATATGGTGAAAAGGAAGATTCTTTCCAATGGACTGAAATCATATAAAATTTTAATTGTTCAGCACATTTTATCTTAAAAAAATTGTTCATTAATTTCAAAACTCTGATTCCAGAAAAAGACAACAGGGCTGTTTGTAAGTGACATTGCAATAGTTTCGGATTCCGGCACTCAAGCCATAAACCCAAAGCCTGCGATGAAAACAATGGGTTTTTGCAAGCTTGAGTGCCGGATTGAGTCACAAACAAATAGCTCGCTTGTCTATACACCTGATTCATCAGGGCATGCAGGCAGATCCTGACTCCTTTATCCTTCAAAAAAACTTTTCAATTTATGTATTCTTCACGAAATTGTAAAACCCTTTTTATATAATTCACAGTTTCAGAAAAAGGCGGTACACCACCATATCTTTTGACATTGGATGGACCTGCATTATAAGCGGCAAGGGCAAGCTCCACATCACCTTCAAACATATCCAGCATCATTCGCAGATAACGGGTTCCTGCCATAATGTTTTCCCTTGGATTAAAGGGATCTCTTACACCAAGATCCTTGATGGTAGCAGGCATCAGCTGCATAAGCCCTTTGGCGCCTTTAGGTGAAAGGGCTTTCGGGTTAAATGATGATTCTGCCCGGACGACCGCCTTAACCAGAAACGGATCCACCCCATGATAATTTGCCGCCACCCGGATATTTTCATCATAAAAAGTCAGCTTTCCAATTTCACTCCCTTTTTTCTCACCTCTCTCACTCATAAAAAATTTATAGCTGGATGATGTTGGTGTATTGGTAAAACGAACAATACCATTTTCGTCCACATGCATATAAATATCCGCCACCGATAAGCATGGAAAAACAAAGTAAAAAAATAACAAAAAAACAGAAATAATGCTTAAATCTATCTTATTTATCATCATTTCTTTTATTCTGCCCTTTCCCATGACTCAATCAATGGACTTATCAAAATCTGTTATGACAGTATATTTATTGTTCATATCTTTGATCAAAAGTATGACAAAAAGATACTTTATCAAATAAATACAAGTAAATATATTTCATGTTTATTCTTATTATAATAAACAGCTACTGTTTTAGTGCAAAAAATACATTACTAAATAGACAGTTCTTTTTTTTCCTCCTTTGAAAAAATTTCAACCTTTCCATAGTCGCCGTCATATCCTCCTTCAATAGTTATACGATTTTCCCTGACCCGCAGGATTGCCTCCCCAAGAATGGGAATCCCCAACGTATTAATATTATCTATTTCCATTTCCCACAGAACGGAAAATTCCGGGCCCAGGCCGTTTATAATCTGTTCATAACTTTTTCCTGTTTTTTTAGTATTGGGTCCAACTCCCAGAATTTCAGAGAGGATATTCTTTAAGGGTACCAGGCTGTGGAAAGGTATTTTTCTTTTTTCTTCAGGATGATTACGGTCAGATAGTTCACAAACCCTGTATAAAACTCCAAGGGTAAGAGCTTTTCCACATACAGGACAAAGCCCCCCAAGCTTCATGGATTCTTCAGGTGTCAGTCGTACACCGCATTTTCTATGTCCATCCAGATGATATTTCCCCTCTTCAGGATAAAACTCATAGGTCCCAAGAAAACTCTTGGAATTCTGATTTTTAAGGGCATGGTACAAGCCCATATAATCAAATTCCGTATCAAGAATATTGGCTTCCCTTCCTAGATTTCCGGGAGAATGGGCATCTGAATTGGAAACAAGGGTCAGATTATCAAGGAAGGAAACGCGCCTGTTCATAGGAGGATCCGATGACAAGCCCGTTTCCACAGCAAAAATATGGGGCGTAAGATCCTCAAAACAGGCCTCCACGCTGTCAAAACCAGATTTTGACCCCAGAAGTGAAAACCATGGTGTCCAGATATGGGCAGGGATCAGGAAGGCATGTTCATGGGTTTCAAGAACCATCTCAAGGAGATACCGGCTGTCCAGCCCCAGAATAGGTCTTCCGTCGGAAACAATATTTCCTATGCGACCTAAACGCAGATTGAACTTTTTTACACTTTCAAGATCCGGAAAATAGACAAGGTTATGGTTTTTACGGACTTTGCCATCTTTTTTATAAATACAGCTTATTTCAGAGGAAAGAATAAAGCGGACCTCACGTCTGCAGACAGAAGGAACCAGAACATCCAGTTTCCCAGAAATTTCCGGACGAAGCTTATAAAATCCTGCTTCTGCAGGCAAAAGCTTACTTTCTAGCTCCACAAACCATCCGGGATGGGTACAGTCACCCGTTGCCACAAGGGAAATCCCCTTATACTGGGCTGAAATATACAAATGCTCCAGATCCAGCGAAGAAGCCGTTGCCATGGAAAACTTTGAATGGATGTGCAGATCCGCTATATATCTCATATGTTCAGGATTCCTCCGCAGGCCAGATGGGCTGATCCATCTCATCCGTATAGAACCCCATCTGAACTGAAATCAGCGTATCAAACTCAAAATAAAAAGACGCAGATAAATCATCCACCTCAAGGCAGTCCTGTTCTTCATCTTTTTCTTCAATAATTTCATTTATATTGTTTTTCTGGAGGAAATTTTTCAACTGTGTTTTGGATAAACGCGCAATATTCTGATCAAAGAGATCAAATTGCATGGAATCCACCTCAAAGCATCCAAACCGCCATGCATCCTCTTCATCAAAATAAAGGGTCAGGCCCTGATCAAAATAATAAAGAACCCTTGTTTTTCCTGTTCCTGCATCATTAAGAATATCTTTAAAATCCGCTTCTCCAAACAAAGCTTCCACCTGAGGTTCCGACATACCGAAAACAAGCCCATTGACACCCTTACCCGGAATAAGACAATGCTTTATATTCATTATTTTTCCTGTTTTTTTTCACAGATGCTTTTTTATCGAATCCGTGCTAATAATATATAGTTATTTTCTGCTTTATCTTTAAAGTTTATCAGCTGAAAACAACACCCTTTAAAACTTCTACAATAACCTCTGATTTTATAAATGGAGTCCCATGGCCCTGCTTTCCTCATCCACAGCCCTCACAAGATACCGTGTCGAGGGCAATAAAGAAACCTTATCCCTTGAGACCATAAGGGAAAAAATTAACAATAACAGATTCCCGGAAATTGAAGATCCCGCATCCTTTTTTACCAGCGGATGGACACCTTTCGAATCTCATTATTTATCTGATTTTTCAGAAAAAACAATAGTTTTTGGCAATAATTTTCTTTTCTGCCTGCGCATTGACAAAAAAACAGTACCTTCCAGGATACTGAAAAAAATGGTCGCCATAGAAACACAGAAGCGTCTCAAGGAATCCGGAAAGGAATTTCTGTCAAAAAATGAAAAAAAAGCATTAAAAGAAGATATAGAAGCATCTCTTCTTCTCAGAATTCCTGCAACACCAAATATTTACGATTTTCTATGGAATATGGAAGCAGAAGAAGTCTACTTTTTTTCCAGCCAGAAAGCCGCCTGCGAAGAAGTGGAAACTCTTTTTTTAAAAACATTCGGCATCCATCTTATCCGGATATTCCCCTATACCGCAGCCATGTTCAGCAATGAACTCAGTGATATGGAAAAAGACCGTTTTACAACCTTAAGCCCTGTTCGTTTTTCGGAGTAAAAAAATGCTTGATATTGCCGTTGCATATAATCGTTATAGTTTTGTTGGTCAGGAATTTTTAACCTGGCTCTGGTTTATATCTGAAAACCAGGATGATATTTTTCAAAAGATTCATGAAGAAATTTCGGACCTGCGTCTTGGAAACAGGATGGTTCTTCAGAACCGCTACGGAGATGACCGCATTGAAACCCTCACCATAAAAGGAGATACAGCAGGACTGGAAGAGGCCATGGTAGCATTGCAAAAGGGAGCTGTTGTAACTGAGATGCAGATTATTTTCACATCAGGAGAGCATGAATGGAGCCTTGCATTAAAAGGAGAACATTTAGGGTTTTCCGGATTAAAAACTCCGCAAACAGCCTCCATAAAAGAAATCGAAGAAACAGAAGGTGCTGTCATCGAAAAGTTTTTTTTAATTAATAAAACCTATGAAATTATTGATAAGCTTTTTATTTATTTTATAAAAACAAGAACAGGAGAAACATGGAACAATACCCTTCAGCTCATGAAGGAATGGGTAAAAAAATCTACTACAGATAAAAAAAATGCCTGAAAAAGTTATTAACAAGACATGAACATAACCTGAAAAAAAGGTAAAATAACATTTTTATAAAAACCTTGATTTTGAACAACTAAAAAAAAACAGACATAAAAGCCCTTTTTTAAACAGTTACAAGAGAAAGAAAACAACAGGAAAAAATAAAAATTTACTAAAAAAAACAAAAAGATACTTTAGTTACAAACAAAAAATCAGTCTGCTTATTATTGGTTTTATATATTTAAAAAAGAATAAAAAACAAAAAATTGTAAAACATAAAAAAGGCTGGTAAAAAGAAAAGGTTTTTTTGCAGGGCTTAAAATAATCTTCCATTTGATAAAAAAGCATCAAAAAAACGGAGAAAAACATGAAGTGCAGGCTTATAAAAAATGAAATATCTGAAGTTCTTGCAAAAATACAAGGAATTGCAGGTAGAAAAACAAATTTATTCATAACATCTACGGTACGTCTTACAGGACAAATGGATGGTACAATTCAGATAGAAGCCACTGATCTTGAAACTGATTTCAGCGGTATTTATCCAGCAGAAGTGGATGTACCGGGAAGTGTCTGCATCAATGCTAAAAAATTATATGAAATAATAAAGAGTTATCCTTCTGAAACCATTCTTTTGAATGAAATAGAAAACAGATGGATTGAAATAGGAGAAAACAATCTTCTTTTTCATATTGTGGGAATGAATCCTGATGATTTTCCTGAAATAGGAAAAGATACGGATACGGAATTAATTTCTGTGGACAGTTTTCAATTTAAAAAACTGATAGAAAAAAATTTGTCCATTCCTTCCCAGGCGGATGAAAAAAGAATTTACACTCAAGGACTTTTTTTTGAGTCCATTACAGATGAAGAAGGACGGATATTTCTCAGGGGAGTTTCTACAGACTCCAAAAGAATGGTAAAGTATGATATGCTTTCAGATAATCTTTTTGCTTTTCAGGGAGAAGATAAATTTATTCTGATACCCAAAAAAGGATTAAGTGAACTTCTTAAATTTCTTGATTCCCCTATGCCCGTCAAAATAGGTGCTTTAAACAACCGTTTTGTGGTTGTAAAAGAAAGTGAAATTTTTTCCATTACACTTCTTGAAGGTGGTTTTCCCGGTTATCAGGATATAATGAAATCAGATTCTGAAAGCATTATTGAATTTAAAAGACAGGAACTGATCATGAGTCTCAAAAGAATGTCCATTCTTTCCGATGATGATTTTCGTTCCATTATCTTTTCTTTTGAGGAAAACAAGCTGACTCTCATGACCTCCAATCCTGATCTTGGAGAATCCCATGAAGATCTTTCCGTATCCTATGAAAGAGAACCCTTTGAAGTTGCCTTTAATCCTAAATTTTTCATGGATGCCCTATCTTTAATAGAAGAAGATGATGCCCATGTTTTCATACGGAATAATCAGACACCCTGTTTAATTAAAGGAAAATCTGATTTTTATTTAACATCAGTAATAATGCCAATAAAAATATAAGAATATGACTGAAAATACCTATACTGAAAAAAACATAAAAATTCTCGAAGGCCTTGAAGCTGTCCGTAAACGCCCTTCCATGTATATCGGAAATATAGAAAGTGAAGGACTGCATCATCTGGTCTATGAAGTGGTGGACAACTCCATAGATGAAGCCATGGCTGGTTACTGTGATAAAATCCAGATAACCATTCATACAGACAACAGTGTGACAGTAAGGGATAACGGACGTGGTATTCCTACTGGAATTCACGAAAAAGAAGGTGTTCCTGCTGCAGAAGTTGTTCTTACAAAACTACATGCCGGTGGAAAGTTTGATAATGATACCTACAAGGTCTCAGGAGGTCTCCATGGTGTGGGGATATCCGTTGTTAATGCCCTTTCTGATCTTCTGGAGCTGACAATCTGGCAAAAAGGCCATGTTTTTTATCAGACCTTTTCAAAGGGTAAGAAAACCTCTGAACTGACAGTTATCGGTGATACGGACCTTAATGGAACCCAGGTTCACTTCAAACCCGATACATCGGTCATGAACACGGATAATTTTATATATGATATTCTGAGCAGACGTATGCGTGAAATGGCCTTTTTGAATAAAGGCGTGAGAATCATAATAGAAGATGAAAGATCCGATGAAAGGGATGATTTTCATTATGAAGGTGGCATTCGTTCTTTTGTCGAATACCTGAACCGCCAGCATACAGTTCTTCACGATCCTATCTTTATTGAAGGAAACCGTAATGATGTTCAGATAGAAGTAGCTATTCAATATAATGACTCCTATAATGAAAAAATACATTCCTTTGCAAATAATATTAATACAGTAGAGGGTGGTTTTCATCTAAGCGGATTTAAGGGTGCCCTTACCCGTACACTTAATGCCTATGCTTCGGGTGATCATATACCCAAAAACATGCAGGAAAAAATTTCAGGAGATGATGTCCGTGAAGGACTGACAGCCATTATCAGTGTCCGGATCAAAGAGCCTCAGTTTGAGGGACAGACCAAAACCAAGCTGGGTAACTCTGAGGTTAAGGGACTTGTTGAATCCCTTGTAAATGAAAAGCTGAATCTTTTTTTTGAAGAAAATCCAGCAATTGCAAGAAAAGTAATTATTAAGGCAGTGGAAGCTGCCCGTGCCAGGGAAGCTGCAAGAAGGGCACGGGATATGGCAAGGAGTAAAGGAGGGATGGCAGATGCCACACTTCCTGGAAAGCTTGCGGAATGTCAGTCCAAACTACCTGAAGAGCGGGAACTTTTTCTTGTGGAGGGTGATTCTGCCGGGGGCTCGGCAAAACAGGCAAGAGATAGAAAGTTTCAAGCTATTTTACCCCTCAAAGGGAAAATACTAAACGTTGAAAAAGCCAGATTTGATAAAATTTTAAAAAGTGAAGAAGTTAAAAATATTATTACCGTTCTGGGAGCCGGTATTGGCAGGGAAGAATTTGATATTGAAAAAATAAGATATCATAAAATTGTTATCATGACGGATGCGGACGTGGACGGCTCCCATATAAGAACCCTTCTCCTTACCTTTTTTTACAGACAGACCCCTGAAATAATTTCCAATGGTTATCTTTATATAGCCCAGCCTCCCCTTTACCGTATTGGAAAAGGAAAGGGAGGTATTTATCTGAAAGATGAAAATGAATACAGCCGTTATCTGCTCAGGAGAATCTGTGAGCTCAAACAGGTCAGTATAGGAGAAGAAGAACACCCTCTGAGTCCCGATGATTTATATGAGTTTCTAAGTCAGCTGGATGTTTTTATGATCAATCAGGAAAAGCTCCGCAGGCGAGGATATGAGCCAGAGCTTGTGGATATTCTTCTGGATAAAAATATCAGGGATAAAGATGATTTAAAAAATGAAGATATTATGACGAGGGTTTATGATCGTCTTCTTGCTTCAGATTATGAAATCAATCAATTTGTATGGAATGAAGAAAGGGATATTTTTGAGCTTGTTGTAACACCGCCCGAAAGAAAAATTTCCCTTGAAGAAGATTATGCAACAGTACGGGAAAAAAAATCAGTTCGCATTGGCAGAAGCTTTATCTTTTCTCAGGAATATCAGAAATGTGCTGATTTACATATGAAGATAGATCCATGGAACAGACCTCCTTTTAAAATTAAAGCCAAAGAATCCGTAAATATAGATTCCGTTGACAGTTTAAAGGCTTTTTATAAAAAAATAACAGAAGAAGCTAAAAAAGGTATTAATATTCAACGTTACAAAGGTCTTGGAGAAATGAATCCGGATCAGCTATGGGAAACAACCATGGATCCTGAAAAACGAAGACTTTTAAAGGTAAAAATAGAAGATGCCCTTGTTGCGGATGAAATTTTCACCCTTCTTATGGGAGATGAGGTGGAACCAAGGCGGGAGTTTATTCAGAATAATGCCCTGGAAGTAACCATGATAGATATGTAGAAAATAAAAAATAAAAATCCCTGTACCATGAAAAAGGTACAGGGATTTTTTTATATAAAAAAATAAACTTTAAACTATATCCATTTTTTTGGTCTTTTTTGCTACTGTTTTTTTCTCTTTTAAAACATTTATTTTATCCGTTGTTTCCTGTTCCAGCGCAATATTAAGAACATCCATCATTTTATCCACGAAATGAAATTGTATTTCTTTTTTTATTTTTTTAGGTATTTCATCAATATCCTTTTCATTCCACTTTGGAAGAATCAGAGTTTTCATTCCTGCCCTGTGGGCTGCAAGTACTTTTTCCTTTATACCGCCTACGGGAAGCACCTCGCCCCTTAATGTTATTTCACCTGTCATGGCCAGGTTCGGGATTAACTTTCTCTGCGTTGCAAGGGAAGTGATGGCCGTCAACATGGTGACTCCGGCTGATGGGCCATCTTTTGGAATTGCTCCTGCTGGAACATGAATGTGAAGATCATTTTTTTCAAAAAAATCTTCCGGTATATTTAGCTGAGCAGCATCAGACCTTATAAAGCTCATGGCGGCAGACACAGACTCCTTCATTACGTCACCAAGCTGTCCTGTCAGTGTAAGCTTGCCCTTACCCTTCATAGCCTTTGTTTCCACCACAAGGACGTCTCCGCCTGCTGGTGTCCATGCAAGGCCAACGGCAACTCCTGGAACTTTTATATTGGTATTAACCTCATTGTGAATTTTTTTAGGTCCCAGGTAACGGGGAATGTTCATGACATTGATGGAAACCGTCTCTGTTTCTCCTTCGGCTATACGACTGGCCACCCCCCTGCACAGGGATGCTATTTCCCTTTCCAGATTTCTTAAGCCAGCTTCCCTTGTATAATCTTCAATTATATGACGCACGGCACCATTGGTAAAAGTAATCTGGCTGGATGTGATGCCATGGGCTTTTCTCTGTCTGGGTATGAGATACTTATTGGATATTTTAATTTTTTCATCAAGGGTATAACCAGAAAGATCAATAACCTCCATCCTGTCCCTCAATGCCGGTGGAATGGTGTGAATCACATTTGCTGTTGTGATAAACATTACCTTGGAAAGATCAAAAGATACATCCAGATAATGGTCCACAAAGGAATTATTCTGTTCAGGATCAAGGACCTCAAGAAGGGCTGAGGATGGATCTCCCCTGAAATCATTACCCAGCTTGTCTACTTCATCGAGGATAAAAACCGGATTATCCGTACCTGCCCTCCGGAGAGCCTGAATAATCCTGCCTGGAAGTGCACCCACATAGGTTCTGCGGTGTCCCCTTATTTCTGCTTCATCCCTTACGCCGCCAAGGGCCATGCGGACAAATTCACGACCAAGGGCTTTGGCTATGGATCTGCCAAGGGAAGTTTTGCCTGTTCCGGGAGGACCTGCAAAGCAGATGATGGGTCCTTTTGAATCAGGTTTCAGCTTACGTACAGCAAGATATTCAAGGATACGTTTTTTTGCTTTTTCAAGGCCATAATGATCATCATCCAGGATTTTTCGGGCTTTTTTTATGTCTATTGTATCTTCGGTGGAGTTATTCCATGGAAGGGATATCATCCAGTCCAGATAAGTTGTTACTACATTATATTCTGCAGAAGATGGATGCATCCTTGAAAGCCGTTTCAATTCTCTGTCAGCTTCTTTTCTGGCCTCATCTGTAAGATTTTTTTCAGCAATCTTTGCTCGGTAATCATCAACTTCCACAGTGCTTTCATCTGTTTCACCCAGTTCATCACGGATGGCCTTTAACTGCTGCCTGAGGTAGAATTCTTTTTGTTTCTGCCCCATATCTTCTTTAACCTGGGTCTGAATTTTGGAACCTATTTTCAATATTTCAAGTTGATAATTTACAATTTTTGTAACTTCCCGGAGTCTTTTTTTAAGATCTGTTATTTCCAGGATTTTCTGTTTTTCTTCATGGGTGGTATTGATGGTGGAAGTGACCATATCCGCCAGTATACCCGGCTCATCGATGGTTTTTGCCATCTGAAGCATTTCCTGGGGAAGACCCGGGGATAATTCAACAATCTGTATGTAAAGATCCATGAGATTGGACATCAGAGCATCAATTTCCTTACTCTTTGTCTCAGGTTCTTCAATCTGTTTAATACCAGCAACAAGGTAAGGAGTTTCAGACTGGTATTCATTAATGGTAAAACGACTGATTCCCTGTACCAGTAACTGGGTTTTGTTATCTTCACCTTTGGCCATTTTAAGAATAATGGCACCACAGCCCATTTCATAAAGTTCATCTGGGGTTGTAAAGGTATTACCCTTGTTCTTTTTTACGGCAACAAAACCAACCATACGGTCTTTTCCCATCACTTCATCAATAAGACGGATGGATTGTTCCTGACGGACAATGAGGGGCAAAACCATTTTGGGGAAAAGAACGACATCATGAAGGGGCAGTATGGGTAATCTGGCTGGTAATTTTTCCTGGCTTAACTCCAGTGACGGCTGCTGCTCCTGCATCGCTCACCTCCGGATATCTTTTAAGTATTTTAGATTAGTCTGACTGAATTTCCACTTTGTAAATAGCTGTATGATCCTGTTTGCTTAAGTGTATTTCAAGAAATCCGTTACTGTATGAAGCATTTACTTTTTCAGTATCAATGGTTGTCGGCAAAAAGAGAATACGCTCAAAGCAGCCGTAAAAAATTTCTGCCAGCCTGTAGGTGGCATTTTTCATGCCTATATTGCAGTTACGGGTGCCATGGATACGGATAGCTTTATGGCTGATTTCAATTTCAAGATTTTCTTTTTCAACTCCGGCTATTTCCGCAAGAATAATAATTTCTTCCTCCGTTTCGTATATATCCATGGGAGGATTCCACCTGCGCTGACCAATAGCAAACATGGGATTTACAGAACCAAACATGTCAGAAACGGATCTTCCGCAGGTACGGGAATGGTCAAATCCCGTACCAAAACGAATTTTAATGTAATTCATGGAGATCTCCTTCATCAATTGGTACACATAAATATAAAACAAGCAGTAGATGTTGAAATATATAGTTAGGATTAAAAATAACATCTTTAAACTTAAAAAAATATAGTTAGTTTTGTTCGTTTTGCAAGCAGGTTTAAAAAAATTGGTTTTAAAATTAAAAAGAAAGAAATCTGGAGACTAAAACAGGCACGGCTGTTTCAACTTTTAAAATGCGGTGACCCATGGAAAAAGAAGACATTCCTGCTTTTTCAAGAAGATTTATTTCAAAGGGAATGAAACCACCTTCGGGACCGATGGCAAGTACAGATGCTTTATTGTGGCATATGCTCAGTGATGAATCCGTATAGGGATGGGCAATATAACCTTTTTTATCCTGCAATATGAGAGGAAGACGGTCTTCCACAAAAGGTCTGAATCTCTTTTCTGTCTGTATTTCAGGTAAAACAGTATCTTTTGCCTGCTGCAGACCTGAAATAAGTTGTTCATGAAGGGCTGTTTCAGACAAAAACGGGGTTTGCCAGTAACTTTTTTCAACTCTATAAGTATTTATAATTATAATTTTTTTTATTCCCATAGTAGTTATGGATTGAAGGATACGTCTGAGTACCTTGGGTCTGGGAAGTGCCAGAACAAGTGTAACCGGAACCGGTGGAGGCGGAGGAGCAGAGCAGTTGATGGAAAACAAATCTGCATGTTCTTCTCTTTCTAACAGGATAGCCTCACCAATGGAGCCATTGATGATTCCAGTCTGGATACTGTCGCCTTTCTGTATTTTCAATACATTTCTTATATGAAGAAGTCTTGAATCAGAAATGCGAATCGTATTTTTGGATATAAAATCTTCTTTTTTTATAAGAATAATATTCAAGTATAATTCTTTTTTTAGTCTATCGTTTATTTCTTTGTCTTGACATAAAGAGAAAAGGTTTTAATTTGTGCTCAGGCTGGTTTTGGTGCAGCGCAAAAAAAGATTTAAACTTTTTTACATATAAGAAGGAGGATAAAATGATTATTAATTTTTTAAAAGGGATTATTACCCGAAATGAGTTTATAGAAGAGCATTTTAATTTCTGATTTTTTACGTTCACTGTGAAATAACAGTTAGGAATAAAAGAAGATCAGTTCATATATAATAAAGGGGATTCCTTCTTCAAGGAGTCCCCTTTTTTGTTTAAAAACCTGTTTTGATATCAGGTTCAGGATATGTTTCCATTATTGTTTTTTTGAAGTTTTCTGTATTTTCACCATATAAAATAAATATATGAGTTTCCGGTTTTCCATAACGATCAAATAAAACAGCTGTAACTAGAATGTCTTTGCCCCTTTTCCAGAAATATACAGGCCCCGGACCTGATATTTTTACGTTTTCAATTGTTTGTGGTGTTCCATGAGTATTTTTAAGATTATTGATAACAATACTTCCGTCTCCAGGAAGCCTTAAAAAAAGAGAAAGTGGCTTATTTGTATATCTTGAAAAAACAAAACGAATATTATTAAAAGGAATATTCTTCTGATGTGCATAGCGATAATGCAATTTAAGCGTATTGCTTGCTATGGGGTCTCTAAGTCTGGGTTTTTCAAAAAAAACATCATAGGATTCCAGAGATGGAAAATATTTTGCAAGCCAGCCTTTATGAACAAAATCCATATACACAGGTGTCAGATTTTCCAGTCTGTGCTGGCCAAGAATTTTTCTTAAATCCTTTAATTTTGTTTTTGTAAGGACGGTATTTTCTCCAACATCAAAAAAGGTAAAGCTTTCTGATTTTTTCTGTTCAGCATTTCTTTGTATTTTTATGCTGGATTGATTTAAAAAAACCAAAAGAAAAGAAACACATATAGCAGTCAGAATTATAAAAAAAAGTATTATTCGATATTTTTCAGAAATAAGGTCTTTCATTGATCTGTCCTTGCTCAAGCTTAAATTTTTAAACTTGCATCATGGTTTTTATGAAGAAACCATACCACCCAGGATTTGTTTAACAAGCATACCATCGGCACGTGCACCAAAATGTTTCATGACAGCTCCTATGGCGGATGATGGATTTTTTAAAGATCCCATATCCAGATTATCTTCAATCCATTTTTTAATTTCATATTCATCTGCAGGCTTAGGGATATATTCCTGTAAAATTTCAAGAAAAGCAGAAGTTGTTTCTTTTTTTGCATCAAGCAGAATTTTTTCTGACTTTATAAGACCCCGTATCAGGCCTGTTACATCTTCATTACTAATTTCTTCCGTTTTTTTACATCTAAAACTTTTTTTTCCGGATTCAAGGGTTATTGGGACTGTAATTTTTGGAAACTCGCTGATAACCATTCGAAGTGCGTCACGAATATGATCGTCTTTTTGTTTCATGGCTACTTTGATGTCTTCTCTGATTTTTTCAGGCAGCCTTAAAGGACATTGAGGAGTCCATCCGTATTTTTTTTCCATTACTGTTTTTCCTTTTTAATCTTTTAAAAGAATACTGGAATATGTGTATTGTTAACCCAGTCAAATTGGTTGTCGGGTGATATTTAAAACAAGATTATTCTTTATCATGTAATCATGATGAATAAAATTAATATTATATTGTATTTAAATTAACATGTATGTCTTCCTTGGCACTTTTTATGCTTATTACAGCACAAGCTGGATGCCCAAAGACCTTAATAAATCCTGATCTTATTTGAAATAAAAAATTGAAAAATAACAAAAAAAATCTGCTTTTTGAGAAGAAGATTTTTATCTGTGTTTTTATTAACTTCATATAAAAAACGGCTTTATCCGGAAGGGATTTAGCCGTTTTTGGTACTGTAATTTTAAAATATACTGTTTTTTTTAAAAAAACAGTTAAAAAATCAAGATTGCAAAGCACGCTCTGCATCTTCGTTGCTACTGTAAAAATTAGGTTTTACCTGTTGTTGCTGTAAACTTTTCCCAAGTTCATCTCTTAGGGAAGCGCTGGTGGTATAACGGGTTACACCAGCATAGAAATGTTCCATCAGTCTATTTACCATATTGGTGTAATTTTGCATAAGATCTTGTTTTATATTAAAGTTTTCATAGTTTACAATAGCATCGACACGTTTGCCAAGATGGGAAAGCTGTTCTGCAACAAGAAATTCAATGCGGTGAATATCCCTTTCATTATCAATATTATAATTTTCAAAATTTACATAAAAACGATTTTTTACAGGATCATAGTGAAAGCGTTTTTCCAGTTTTTTTTCTTCGGCAGGATTTGTCATTTGGACCTCTTTCTTGTGAAGGGTATTTTTGATGGGTGCCGGAACGGCGCCGGGCGGGAAAATGATGTTTTCTATATTAAACACAAGGCTGCTTATGGAGCAAGTTTTTTTGAATATTTTTTTAGATGAAAGTTATTTTTTAAAAAAATAATAACACTATATTTATTTACTTAAAAAAAGAAAACGATCATACATTTCTTCATGAAAACCAACAATAAGTGTGTTGTTAAAAGAAAGAGCCGGAGCTCTCAGATTACCTCCAGGACCCTTAATTTTGTCTGTAAAAAGCTGTTTTTCTGATAGTGTATTATTGAAAATTAAAATTTTTTTCCCTGAAGAAACTACAATGGTATCTACTGAAGCAAGAATTGTTTCTAATTTTTCATCTTCTATTTTATTTTTTCGGGCGTCCTCAATTTCCATGAAAGTCATTTTTTTATCCTCGATCACGTCGAGGGCTTTCTGACATGTTTTTCAGCCTTTGCGAATATAAGCCCATGAAATAATGTTCATAATAACTCCTATGACTTGTTTTTTTGTTTGTCAGGGTCTGTTTTTTCCGGCCTTATGGAAAATTCCGGCTTGAGAAGACTCATGTTTTTTATGGTCTGTTCCCATAGAGTTTTTCCAACATCACCACCAGGAAAAATAATTTTCATAAGCTCTTTAGGATCCTGAGCTGCTTTGACTCTTGCCTGAAGATCCTTCATAACTTCTTCATGAAAAAGTCTCAAATCAGGAAGCCCCATGGCTTCACGGATTTCTTCGGGTGTTGCTTCAATGGTTATGTTTATTTTCATGGTTGCTCCTGGAATATAATGGATAAAATATGGAAGGTCTGATTTTCTTGTCAGGTCAGATGATTATAAAGGCCAGGATTACACAGTAACTCTATGTAATATTGACAAAATATTATTTAAAATTAAAAACATACCGTGTCTGGTAACATTATATGATTGTTTTTTACGTCCATAGCTTCAGTAAAATAATAACATGGGATAGTAATGTATGCAGCTTTATTTTTTTAAAAATAATATTTTTTTATTTTCCGGCAATTATTTTTTTTATTTTCTGGTTCTTGGTGTTTATTTCCCATATTTTCCTCTCTATTGTCACTATGCTGGCTTTTCTGAAAATCAGATAGGTATGATAACGGCTTTAAAAACATTTTCTGCCATTCTTTTTCCTCTGGCATGGGCATGGCTTGCTGATCGTTTTAATATTCACCATAATATTTTTTTACTTTGTCATTTTTTAGCCGCATTTTTATGGTGTTTCTTTTTTTTTACAGAATCATTTGTAATGATGATGCTTATTATGTTCATTTATGGTCTTTTTCATTCACCTATTATTGGTTTTACGGAAGCATTTACAGTAGGCTTTCTCGGAGGAAAAAAATCAGGATACGGTAATATTCGTTTATGGGGGTCCGTTGGTTTTATTCTTGCCGTATGGGGTTGTGGTATTGCTCTGGATTTTTTATCCCCCGTAATTGTACTCTGGCTTGTTTTTTCAGGAAGTATTGCAGGGGCATGGCTTGCTGTATATACACCGGTAAAAAAGAAAACTGCCGCCCGTATTTATAAAAAAGATATAATCCGTCTTTTTTCAGGTAACAGTATTTTATTTTTACTTATTACCTTTATTATGCTCATGAGCCATGGTGTTTATTATGGATTTTTTTCCATTCATCTTTCAAAAGCAGGGTTTTCAGGTAGTTTTATAGGGTTTGTATGGGCAGTGGCCTCCATCGCGGAAATTTTTGTGATGATTGGTTCAAGATATTTATTTTATTATTTTTCTTTAAAAAATCTCATATTATTTTCTTTTGCAGCAGCTGTTCTTCGATGGTGCCTGCTGGCTTTTTCCATTGATCCAGTTGTTATTATTTTCAGTCAGATTTTGCATGCTGTTACTTATGGCATTTTTCATATGACAACGATTCTTTATATGGATCTTCTTGTGGATTCTGGTGTTAAAACCATAGGCCAGACAGTTCTGAATGCCAGTTCCTATGGGCTTGGACTTATGGTCGGATATCTGGTTGGAGGCATGGGGTTTGCCGTTTTAGGCTCAGATATGTTTCTGATCAGTGCGGGAATGGCTTTTTCAGGGGGGGTACTGGCTATGGGTTTACATTCTCTGAAAATCCATTCAAGTCAAAGCAGTGCCCGGTAAATATTTTTTAAAAAATATTAAAGTTTTACCGGGCATTTTTTTATTTTAAAAAATGTTCCATCAGTTCAGATCTTGTCAGTATGGCGGAAGCATCGGAGATATGCTGACGTATATTATTCATACCACCTTCTTCCCTGTCCACCAATACAATAACCTTGCAGACATCAAGGCCTGTTTCCATGGCTCTGCTGATGGCTTTTATGGTAGATCCACCAGTTGTCGCAACATCATCTATGATTACAACCCGGTCACCGGGATTTACATCCCCTTCAACCCAACGGATAAGACCGTGATCTTTCTGTTCTTTACGTATGGAAAAAGCCTGCAGTGGTTTACCCTTCAGGCCCGAGGCAAAGGCTGTGGCCATGGCTACGGGATCTGCGCCAAAGGTGAGTCCGCCTATGGCATGAACGGAAATATTCCTTAATTCTTCCATAATAAGATGGCCAATTAAATACATTCCGTGGGGATCAAGGGCCGTTGGTTTGCAATTGATGTAAAAATTGCTTTTTTTTCCTGAAGCAAGGGTAAAACTGTCCGTTTCTGATACCTTAACGGATTTTTGACATAAAAGATCGATCAGTGCTTTTTTCATGTCAGAAGGACTTTTGGACAACTCTGTTGGATTCATGGGACGTCTTTTTCCGTGTATTTTGATTTTGTTATTTGAATTCAGTTTGTTATGACTGAAAACATGAAAAAAGTCAGCAAAAAATAAAGGCTAAGCAGCATAACGCCAAACCTCTGCCGGATTGAAAGAAGTCTTGGGGTTTGGGGATCCGGCAGTGGTTTGCGGCAGAAAAAACTGTTGGTCAGCACTTCCCGCAGATTTTTTTATACCATGAAGATTTGAGAAGGGTCAATAAAGGGTCTATGGGTTTTGTTTTTATTAAGGATATTTTTAAATTGAAAAGGATTTTAAATATTTTTATAATAGAATGAAAAATGGAAGTATTTGAAAAACTTTTGATTTAAGTTGGGTTAGGGTATAAAAAAGGGGTTGTAGAATTGAAAATAAAAATATGATAATAAAAAATATACAGGGTTATTTTGTCTCTTGGTGCATCTGATCTTTTGTAGAATCATCAAAATAGTATTATCCAAAAGAATTTATAAGCCTTTTTTTGTTGTTTTGAAAAAAATTATACCTTTGGAAAAATACATGTCAGGTATAAAAAATCAGGCAGATGAATGTGAATTTTTTTTTTAAGTTGAAAAAAACAATTGATTTATGCTGCAAAATGATGATCTGCTCTCTTTTTTATCAAACCTCGTGAAAAAGGGATATTTCCCTCCATGACAGATCCTTCCAGAAATATGATTGTCCGGATGTTTGATGTTTATAAGGCTTATGGGAAAACCTCTGCCCTTAGAGGTGTGTCCCTTGAGGTGGCTTCCGGGGACATCGTCTTTATTACAGGACCCAGCGGTGCAGGAAAATCAACACTTTTAAAAATTATATACAAAGCAGAAGTGGCCAGTCAGGGTCAGATTATTGTGGATGGTATGAATCTTTCACGTATAGGATCCCGTCAGCTTCCAGAACTGAGAAGACGTCTTGGGGTTATTTTCCAGGATTTCAAACTCATTGCCGGACGCAGTGTTTTTGATAATATTGCTCTTGTTCTGGAAGCCGCTGGTGAAAAACCTAAAATAATAGAAAAAAAAGTCATGAGTGTTTTAAGAACCGCGGGTATTGAAGAAAAGGCCAGGGTTTTCCCCCCTTCCCTTTCGGGTGGTGAACAGCAGCGGGTGGCTGTATCAAGGGCGGTAGTGGGATCTCCCAGATTGATTCTTGCCGATGAACCCACAGCCAGTCTGGACCCTGACTCTGCGGAACAGATAATGCAGCTTCTTGAAACCTTCCATGCTCGGGGGGCCACCCTTGTCATAGCAACCCATAACCGGCGCATTATTTCCCGGCTTAAAGGCAGAGAAATCCGCCTTGAAAGCGGGTCTGTAAAAAAACAGGCAATTTCCTCTGATAATGGAATGGAGGAAAAAGGATGAAGGATCTGTGGATAAGGCATTTCCGCCATGCCCTTAAGGATATAAGAAGTCATCGTTTTTTACATGGAATAACCGTAGTTACTATTATATTATCTGTAATTCTTTCAGGTACATTTACGCTTTTTGCTTCCAATGCAGCTGATGTTATTTCTTCCTGGAGAGCCGGAGTTCGTATTCTGGCCTATCTGGAAGAAGGCTATACTGAGCAGGATCGTTTACGTATCCATAATACCCTGAAAGAAAATAATCTGGTATCGGATATACGTTTTATATCAAAAAATGAAGCCCTTGAATCCTTACGAAGCCGTATGCAAAGACATTCCGCCGTATTTCAGAATCTGCCCGAAAACCCCCTTCCCGATGCCTTTGAACTCAGGGTAAGGGTGGAAGGCAACAGCTGGGAAACAGTGGAAGAAGTGGCTATGTATGTTGAAAAAATTAAAAGTATTGAGGATGTGGAGTATGGTGGTCAGTGGGTGGGCCGCTTTCTCAAGGTTATTGCCATGCTTCGCCTTACTGCTCTGGGAATGGGAGGGCTTTTTTTTCTTATTTCTGTTTTTATTGTGGCCAACACCATCAGACTTGCATTTTATTCCCGTAAGGAAGAGGTTGAAATTATGCGTCTTGTGGGAGCTGAAGAGGGCTTTATCAAGGCACCTTTTTATATTCAGGGTCTGATTCTTGGCTTTTCCGGAGGCCTTATGGGGATGCTTATCCTTTTTCTTACTTACATTACCCTTACCTTCAGGATGGATGCAACTTTTACGGCTCTGGCCTTTGATTTCTCTTTTTTACCGCTGAAGACAGTTGCGATAATGATTTGTGTTTCTACCCTTATTGGTTGGATGGGGGCCTACCTTTCCTTTCGACAGGAAGTTGTTGAATGATGGCCCGGATATGTCTTTTTATTTTTCTTATATATTTGATAAGCCCATCTGCTGTACTTGCCCATGAAATGGTTAGAGTGGAAGTGGATCGTCTGAATATGCGCAGTGCACCGGACAGAAATGCTTCCGTTGTTATGGTTCTGTCCAGAGGTGAAAGGGTACGTATTCTGGGTGAAGTGGATGGATGGGTAAGGGTTATTTCCGGAAACCGTGAAGGTTATCTGAGGGACAGGCCTATTTATATAAAAAGAATATCATCTGCTAATCAGGAAGTAGACAGTGTAAAAAAGGAAAGGGAAGAGGTCCTTTCAAGAATACAGGAACAGCAGAGCCTTCTGACTCGTTACAGGGAAAGGGAAACCAATGTTATTGCAGGGCTTAATGCCATTGATAAAACCCTGAATGAGGTGAACAGAAGACTTGCCTCCATACGCAAAGAACAGGAAAAACTCCTTGAGCAGCGCAGGCAGACAAGGGAAATTATTGCTGAACTTAAAAAAGATAATATGGAAAAAAAAGAGCTTGTTTCAAAGCGTCTGACAGCCCTTTACAAGCTTGAAGGAACAGGCCGTATGGCTTTGCTCACTTCAACTGATAATATCTATGAATTTTCTGTCCATAAAAAAGCTCTGGAAAAAGTTCTGCAGATGGATGATCGCATTCTTATGGAGCAGGTTCAGCGAATTCAGGAACTTAATCTTTTATCTGAACGACTGAATAAAGAAGAAGAACGCATAGCTGATGCCGCACAGAGGGCTGCTGATCAGCAGCGTATCCAGAGAATGGAAAAGGAAAAACGTAAAAATCTTTTAAGTGATATTCGTACAAAACAGCAGCATGGTCTTGCTGCCGTTGCAGCACTGGAAGAAGTAAAAGGAAAGCTGGATCAGGCCATTGAAAGGCTTTCCCGAAGAAGAGCAACTCCTTCTCAGCCATCAGGACCCTTTGAAAAATTCAAGGGCTTGCTTGATATGCCTGTGAACGGTACAATCATTTCCCGTTTTGGATACAGAAGAAATCCGGAACTCAATGTGCAGACCTTTCATAGCGGTATAGGTATACGTTCAGATCGTGGAGAACCGATAAAGGCTTTTTTTTCCGGTACAGTTATTTATGCAGACTGGTTCACAGGCTATGGAAATATGATGATTATTGACCATGGAGATCATTATTATTCAGTCTATGCCCATGCGGAAGAGCTTTTTAAAAAAACAGGGGACAGTGTTAATCGCAATGAAGTCATTGCCACTGTAGGGGATGCGGGCTCCCTTTCCGGATCCATGCTGCATTTTGAAATACGCAGACAAGGAAAACCCATAGACCCTATGCTGTGGGTTAAAAGCGGTTAAACTATAATAAAGCAGGATAAAAAATCTGGTTTTTTTAAAGTCAGGTATTTACCCAAGGAGTTCTCATGCCTTTTAAAATGTCAAGAGCAGGTTATATTCTGGCGGCAGCAGGTCTTGTCGTTTTCATAATTTTGGGTTCTGCCGGTTTTCACAAAACAGTTTTTGCAAGGGGAAGTGCAGAAACATATAAAGGGCTTAAGGTTTTCAGTGATGTTATTGAAGAAATCGAAGCCAATTATGTGGATGAAATAAAAACTGAAGACCTTATTAAAAAAGCCATTCAGGGTATGGTTGGCAGCCTTGATCCCCACTCGGCATTTCTTCCCCCCGAAGCTTTTGAGGAATTACAGACCGATACCAAGGGTGAGTTTGGCGGTATTGGCATTGTTATTACCACTAAAGATGGACTTCTTACGGTTGTTTCTCCCATAGATGGGACTCCGGCTTTTAAGGCTGGCATAGAAGCAGAAGATGTTATTATTGAGGTGGATGGTGAGTCTACCAAAGACATGATGCTCTGGGAAGCTGTTAAGCGGATGCGTGGGCCCAAGGGAGAATCTGTAGAGATAAAGATATTTCGTAAAGGAGTTTCCGATCCCCTTGAGTTCACTCTGGTCAGGGATATGATTCCCATAGAAAGTGTCCGTTATGCTGTTCTTAAGCCCGGATACGGTTATGTATGGGTAACTAATTTCCGTGAAAATACAACGGATGATCTGAAAAAAGCCCTTGAAATAATCAAGCAGGAAAATAATTTAAAGGGTCTCGTACTTGATCTAAGGGCTAACCCAGGTGGGCTTCTGGATCAGTCTGTTTCCGTAGCGGATCTCTTCCTTGATGGAGGAGATATTGTTTCCATACAGGGAAGAAAAAGAGCTAACCCCCAGGTTTTCAGGGCAAGAAAAAGGGGGACTGAACCGGCTTATCCCATGGTTGTTCTGATTAATGGCGGCAGTGCCAGTGCCTCAGAAATTGTGGCCGGAGCCCTTCAGGATCATAAAAGGGCGGTTATTCTGGGCACAACTTCCTTTGGTAAAGGTTCCGTACAGACTGTAAGACCTTTAAAAGACGGATATGCTCTTAAATATACCATTGCCCGTTATTATACACCCCTTGGCAGATCCATTCAGGCAGAAGGTATTGTACCCGATATCCGGGTTGCCCATCTGATCCTTGAAGAAGATAAAAAAGAAAAAGATCGTTTTTTCCATGAACGGGATCTGAAAAACCATATTGAAGGGAAGGGATCTTCAGACCTTAAAGGAGTTTCAGAAGAAAAAAAGGAAACAGTTTCTTCGGGCCTGGATTTTAAAAAGCTCATGAGAGATCAACAGGTGCAGAGAGCTCTGGATATTCTGATTGGTTATAGTATTTTTGAAAAAAAATAAGATAGCTTGAATGTCACCCACATTTTTTTTAGTAAATAAATATACTGGTTCTTATGGATCAGGATGGCACGGATAAAAAACCGCCGCATTATCTGCGGCGGTTTTTTGTGTACCCGTAAAGGGCCTATTCAATTATTTAAAGTGATTTTTGTATGACAAAAAAAAAAGAAACAAAAACCAATGAAAAAAAGAAAACCACGCGAAAATCAGGTACCAGAAAAGCTCCTGCAAAGTCTGCATCCGCTTCCAAGGGTAAAAACACCTCCCCTCCTTCTGAAATAAATCAGGGCCCCATTGCGCTTTTAATTCTTCTGCTTCTGGTGGTGGGAACAGGGGTGGCAGCCCATCTTTTTTTTAAGCCATTCCAGAGAGATATATCCCTTGCAGGAAATAAAGAGATCAGTTCTCCTGTTCCGAGGATTCATAAAGAACCAAGGGTAATTAAACCGGAAAAAGCCGTTGCAGTTCTTGAAAAAACAGTAAAAATACCGGAAATACCCACCCAGGATGAAATAAAAATTCCCACCTATGAGGTTTTTCCCAAAAAGGAATTGGAAAGGGAAAGGCTTCGGCCTGTAAAGGAAAAACATCCTGATAAACCGGTACTGGCCATTATTATAGATGATATGGGTTATGATCCAGGAATTGCCGAAGCCTTTATGGCTCTGGATATTCCCCTGACCTTTTCCGTTCTTCCCCACAGTCCCCATGGTGTGAGAATAGCAAACAGGGCCCATGAAAGGGGTTATGAAGTGATGCTGCATCTTCCAATGCAGCCTGTGGAATATCCCCGTATTCATCCGGGACCGGGTGCCCTGCTCCTTTCCATGGACCCTGATGAAGTGATAGCTGCTTTAAGACATAATCTCTCGGCCATTCCCCATATCCGGGGAGTAAATAACCATATGGGTTCTGCCCTTACGGCATCGGAACCCCATATAAATCAGATTTTTACTGTTTTAAAAAAAGAAAATTTCTTTTTTATAGACAGCAGAACAGCAGCAGACAGCCGTGGCCGTTCTGCTGCCAGAATGTTTCAGCTTCCCTTTGCCGAAAGGGATGTTTTTCTGGATCATATACAGCATAAGGATGCCGTAAAACTGGAGCTGGACCGGCTTTTACGCATAGCAGACAAGCATGGTAATGCTCTGGGTATAGGTCATCCCCACAGGGTTACCCTGGAAGGACTTCAGCGTATACTTCCCGAGGCAAAGGACAGGTATCGCTTTGTTTATGCCTCTGAATTTGTCGCCTTTGTGGAGTAAAGGATAAAAAATGAAAAAAATGACGGTTCAGGAAATTCTGTCTTTAAAGGACGAACGGATGGAAATCCGTGTGATGGGATGGGTCCGGACTCGGAGAACCGGGCGGGAGCTTTCTTTTATTGAAGTCAATGATGGCTCCTGTCTTGCCAGTCTTCAGGTTGTGGTGGAGACTTCCCTTCCCTATTATGAAGAAATAAGCCGTATAACAACTGGTAGTTCTGTCTGTGTGACTGGCGATCTTGTATCATCACCAGCTGAAGGACAGGCCTTTGAATTAAAAGCCAGGGAAGTGCAGATTTATCAGAAGGCTCCGGAATCCTACCCTCTGCAGAAAAAACGCCACAGTGATGAGTTTTTGCGCAGTATTGCCCACCTTCGTCCCAGAACCAACAAATACGGGGCCATGTTTCGTATCCGTTCTGAGGTGGCCTTTGCCATTCATCATTATTATAGAGAAAAAGGTTTCTTTCTTCTCCATACCCCCATTCTTACGGGTTCGGACTGCGAGGGTGCAGGAGAACTTTTTTCCGTAACTGCGGGTGAAAAAGGTGATGCTTTTTTCGGGAAACCTGCCAATCTCACCGTATCAGGGCAATTATCCGCGGAGATGTTTGCCCTGGCTCTTGGCAGGGTGTACACCTTTGGCCCTACTTTCCGGGCAGAAAACTCCAATACATCCCGACATGCTGCAGAATTCTGGATGGTGGAGCCTGAGATGGCCTTTGCGGATCTTGATGACGCCATGGATCTTGCGGAAGATTTTCTGAAATTTCTTGTGTCATGGGTGATGGAGCATTGCAGGGAGGATCTTTCCCTTTTTACCCGTTTTGTGGATAAGGATCTTGAAGGGGTTCTGGAGCGCATTATCAGCGAAGATTTTGCCCGTATTACTTATACTGAAGCTGTGGATCTGCTCCTGAAAAAGGGATCTGATTTTGAGTTTCCCGTGGTATGGGGGGAAGATCTGAAATCGGAGCATGAACGTTTTCTTGCGGAAAATATTTTTTCAAAGCCAGTTATTCTTTATAATTATCCAAAGAATATCAAACCTTTTTATATGCGCCTCAATGACGATAAAAAAACCGTGGCAGCTATGGATCTTCTGGTACCCCGCATTGGAGAGTTGATGGGAGGAAGTCAGAGGGAAGAAAGGGAGGATATTCTTGCCATGAGGATGGATGCCCAGAATCTTTCACGGGAAAGTTATCACTGGTATCTGGAGTCAAGACGCTGGGGTTCGGTTCCCCATGCTGGATTTGGTATGGGATTTGAACGCCTTCTTATGCTGGTAACGGGAGTGTCCAATATCCGGGATGTTATTCCTTTTCCAAGAACACCCGGAAATATTGAATTTTAGATTTTATAAAAAAGAAGGCAGCTTATCCGTATCTGAAGGAAAAGCTGCCTTCTTTTTTAAAGACTGTGATTTTCCGGCAGAATTTCTGTCCAGTATCCATCAGGATCTGCAATAAAGTAAATGCCCATTTCCGTATTTTCAAAGACCACACATCCCATTTCCCTGTGTTTTGCAAGGGCGGCTTCGTAGTCTTTTACGGAAAGGGCCAAATGAATTTCATTATCTCCAAGATTATAGGGTTTTTCCCTGTCCCTTAACCATGTGAGTTCCAGTTGGAAGGGTGTAGTTTTGTCCCCGAGATAAACCAGCTTAAAACTCCCGTCTTCCGGCGCATATTCTCTGACAATTTCAAGATCCAGCGCTTTTTTGTAAAAATCCAGACTTTTTTCAAGGTCAAAAACGGTGAGGTTGGCGTGAAGCCAGGTAAATGCACCCATGGATAACTCCTTTTTTTATACTGTTAAACTGCATATTATGAACCACTTTCTATTTATTCCTAATGGAAAAATAAGTCAAAGACCTTGTTTTTTTAGGCCTTTGCATCTAGTCTTCCATGCATAAAGCAGTCATCTTCCGTGATTATAATTTATCCGGAACTCTGCCGTACACGCTGTTTTATTTATTGTAGGTATTCTGTTTTAATAAAAACAGTGGCTTGTGCATGCTGCTCTGAAAGCTTTAGGATTTATAGTAAAGCTCAATATAAGACTGTATTTACCTTTGATAAGAAAAAAAATGGGGTATAATATGATATATTTTAGAAAATATGGCCTGATGATCCTTGCTGTGCTTTTCCTGCTGGCTTCCTGTGCAACAAAGGCTCCGGAACCTTCTTCCCGGACCGGGGTGCAAAAACCTTATAAGGTTTTCGGGAAATGGTATTATCCTATTCCTGACGCTTCAGGTTACCGGGAAAAAGGTATAGCCTCCTGGTATGGTTCTAAATTCCATGGAAAAACCACGGCAAATGGAGAAAAATATAACATGCATGCCATGACGGCAGCCCATAAAACCCTGCCCTTTGGTACCCTTGTTGAAGTTAGATGTACAGAAACAGGAAAAAAAGTTCAGGTCCGCATTAATGACAGGGGGCCCTTTGTCCGGGGAAGAATAATTGATCTTTCCTACGCCGCTGCCAAGGCTATCGGTCTGGATAAAAAGGGGGTGGGGCCTGTGGATGTAAGGGCACTGGCTTCGGAAAACAGAAGGCCCGTAGATTTAAAAAAGGGTAATTTTGCCGTTCAGCTGGGTGCATTCACTGAAAAAAATAATGCAGATCGTCTTGCATTAAATTTGAAAAAAGAAGGATACCGTACCCGTATCCTTAGCCACAGACAGGACGGTACTTTTTTTTACCGTGTCCGTGTAACAGGATATACGGATCTTTCTGAGGCAAAAAATGCGGAGAATCATTTCCGCAACAAGGGATATGAGGGTGCCATGACGGTTGCTGAATGAAGGACTTTATGGTGAATAAAGCCATGAAAAAGTGCTTGTTTTTCTGGACAGGTATGGTTTCATTAATCAGGATTACACGGACTATATCCGGATATGCCCTGCAGTGTTAAAAATATTAAAACGGTTGGATTTTAATGATTGTTCTTCAGGGAAGACTGGACAGTATACGATTCTCAAATCCTGAGAACGGATACACTGTGGCCCGTTATACACCGGATGGTTATCAGGCTGAAATAACCATTGTGGGTGTTCTTTCGGGTGTGCGTGCCGGTGAAACCCTGCGCATTGAAGGTGAGTGGGAAAAGCATGTAAAATTTGGTGAACAATTCCGGATTCTTCAGTTTGAAGTGATTCTTCCGGATACGGCCCGGGGAATCCGCCGTTATCTGGCATCCGGGATTATTCCCGGTGTTGGAGCCGGCATGGCGGAAAAGCTGGTAGCCTATTTTGGTACCCACACCCTTGAAATACTGGACAGCAGCCCTGAGCGTCTTCAGGAAGTTCCGGGTATAGGAAAGTCCAAAGTTAAAGTCATTGCAAAAGCCTGGAAATCTTATCATTCCATAAGAACTCTCATGGCCCTTATGGCCAGAATCGGTGCCTCTCCCTCTTCCGGTGCCAAGATTCTGCACACCTACGGAAGCGAAGCCCTGCAGCTGGTACAGGAAGATCCCTACCGTATCTGCAGGGAAATCCCCGAGGTTCCCTTTGAGGTGGCCGACCGTCTGGGGCTGGCTGCCGGAATGGAAAAGGATGCCTATTCCAGAATCAGTGCCGGTCTTTTACATGTTCTGGAAAGGGCCGGATACTCAGGCCATGTTTTTTTGCCGGAAAAGGAGCTTTTAAACAAGGCTTTTCGTCTTCTGGGAGGAAACCGTGAAAAGCTGGCGGAAGCCCTTTTTGATATGGAAAAGGAAAAGGTTATTGTAGTAGAGGAGGGAAAAGAGCAGCGCCACGTTTATCTTTCAGAAATGCATGGTGCTGAATCGGGTATAGGCCTGAGGCTTTCCGCCATGCTCAGTATTCCTTCTCCTGAAAATATGCGGCCGGATCTGTCATCCCTTGAGCTTTCGGTTCTGAAAGGTCTGGCCATACGCCTTTCCGAAGAGCAGCTGGATACCCTTTCCCGCCTTCTGGATCATAGGGTGGCCATCCTCACGGGGGGGCCGGGTACGGGTAAAACCACTCTGATACGTAGTGTCTGTGCCGTTATGGGAGAAAGGGGAGCAAAAATTCTTCTGGCCGCACCTACGGGAAGGGCTGCCAGAAGACTTGCCGAAGTTACAGGGCGCAAGGCCCTGACCCTGCACCGTCTGCTGAAATACAATCAGATGGAAAGCCGCTTTGAAATGAACAGGGATAATCCTCTGGATCTGGATATGCTCATCGTGGATGAGGCTTCCATGGTGGATATTCTTCTGATGTTTCATCTGCTTTGTGCCGTACCCGTTAATGCAAAAATTATTTTTGTGGGAGATGTTTCCCAGCTGCCTTCCGTAGGTCCCGGCAATGTGCTGGCAGATCTGATCAGTTCCGGAAGAATTCCGGCTTTTATCCTGACCACCATCTTCCGTCAGGCTGCTGAAAGTCCCATAGTTCTGAATGCCCACCTTGTGAATCAGGGCAGGATGCCGGATTTTACTCCGGTGGGGGATGGTTGCCTGTCGGAGTTTTATTTTATCCGTCAGGGCAGCCCGGAAAAGGTGGTGGAAACCATTGTTGCCCTCTGTTCTCAGCGGATTCCTGAACGTTTCGGTTTTGATCCATTAAAAGAGGTACAGGTACTGACTCCCATGCATAAGGGCGAGGTGGGGACCCTCTTTCTCAATCAGGTGCTGCAGAATGCCCTAAACCCTCTTAAGCCCGGTAAAAAAAAGAAAATGGGCTCTTTCCGGGTGGGGGATAAGGTCATTCATTTGAAAAATAATTATAAAAAAGAAGTTTTTAATGGTGATATAGGTCAGGTCTGCGATATTGAGGAAGGGGAAGGTCTTCTTCTGGTGGATTACAGCGAAGGCGAGGGAGAAAGACAGGTAGGCTATACCCTTGAAGAACTGGATGAGCTGGCTCTGGCCTATGCCATCAGTGTTCATAAATCTCAAGGGTCGGAATATCCTGCTGTTATTATTCCTCTGATGCCGGAGCATGCGCCTCTTCTTCAGCGCAATCTTATATATACGGCCATGACCCGTGGGAAAAGACTGGTTATTTTTGTGGGTATGTCCCAGGCTCTGGATATGGCCATACGCAATGACCGGCCCACCCGCAGGTATTCAGATCTTTCCCGTCGTCTTGATACCCTCTGAGATGGGATGAAGTGTTTCTGTAATTTCCAGCAGGCTTTTAATTATCTCAGCAGTTATGCCCCAGATAAGGCCTTTGGGAGTAAACCAGAAAAGAACGGGATGACGCACACCGCCCCAGGGACGGGCATAGTGTTCCGGAAGCCCCAGTTTTTCCACGGGCAGAAGAACTTCCTTTTCCCCGTTTTTTTTTGTCACTACAGGGTGGGCCATGATCTGTATGGTATGTATTTCAGGAGGATGGTCAGAAAACCATGAAAGAGGCAGGGTGAAAATCCGGGAGACTTCTTCGGGGTTGGGTTTCATCTCCTCAAGGTTTTTCACTTGCACACGGGCCACAACAGGAGCTACGGTAAGACCCATGACGGTCATGAGGATGTCCATTCTTCCAATAACTTCTATGTTTTCAGGAGATATCCCAAGCTCTTCTTCGCTTTCCCTTATGGCCGTCTCACAGGGATTGGCATCTTCCGGATCCATCATACCACCGGGAAAGCAGATTTCTCCGGCCTGACGGATACCATCGGCCCTTTCCTCAAAGAGCAGGTGTACACCGTCTTCCATTTCGATAAGTGGCAGCAG
Organism: Desulfobotulus mexicanus; assembly: GCF_006175995.1. Lineage (NCBI taxonomy): Bacteria > Pseudomonadati > Thermodesulfobacteriota > Desulfobacteria > Desulfobacterales > Desulfobacteraceae > Desulfobotulus > Desulfobotulus mexicanus. Next base: position 23,858 of record NZ_VDMB01000014.1, on the reverse strand, counting down.
AACGGCCGTGTTTTTATATTTTCGTCCATAATGGAACCCCGGCCTGAGGGGAAGTTTCGCTGCAAGCTGTTCAAAGGGAAACATAGATTATCCTTATTTTTCATAAAAGCCATGGTAAGAAACCATGGTCAGCATAATGATATGAAAACTTTTTTCAAGGGGATTATGATTCATTAAAGAATCTGCTGTCGGACTGAGGGATTTTTTTTTATGAATAATGGCTTCTGCAATTGGGGATGATACATGAAATATTATTTTAAATTTTTAATCTTATTTTCTTTTTTATGTTTTGTCGCAGCCAGCGTTCAGGCGCAGACTGCCTATGTGACTGATGAACTCCAGTTTATGGTACGTACCGGTAAAAGTACGGATAATAAGATTGTTTCCATTGCCCGTTCCGGGGACAGGGTACAGGCAGTGGAAACGGACGGAGACTGGACTTACGTGAAACTGGCTGATGGCAAAGAGGGCTGGATGCTGGGGCGTTTTCTGGTTCCGGATCCTCCGGGCAAGGTGCGCATGATTACCTTTGAGCGGGAGCATGAAAGGCTGAAACAGCGCTTCAGCAGTCTGGAAAATGAAGCAGCAGAGCTTCGTGAAGAAAATAAGAATCTAAAAACCATTCTTACGGAAAAAAAGACTAATCTTGAAATGATGGAATCCGCCCATAAACAGCTTAAGGAAGATGCGGCGGAGTTTCTGGCTTTAAAGGAAGAATCCATCAGGATGCGGGAAGAGCTGGAAGCACAGGATCTGCTGGTTAAAGAAATGGATGCCAGACTGCTGGAGCGTAACATCAAGATGTTTGCCCTTGGTGCAGGGGTTCTTCTGGTGGGTATGCTGCTGGGTGGCTCCATGCGTAAAAAAAAGAAAAGCTCATTTTATTGATTTAAGGAAAATAAAGATGCGCATCCACAGCGATTTTCTGGTTTTAGGCTCAGGCGTTGCCGGTCTGATGTTTGCTCTGAAGGTGGCGGATCATGGCAGGGTTGCTGTGGTAACCAAGGCTGAGATATCGGAAAGCAATACGGTACGGGCGCAAGGGGGGGTGGCTTCGGTTTTTTCCGATACGGATTCCTTTGAACTGCACGTAAAGGACACCCTGGATTCCGGTGCAGGTCTCTGTGATCCCGAGGTAACGGATATGGTGGTCAGAAATGGCCCGGAACGTATCCGTGAACTGATGGAAATGGGGGTGAAATTCAGCCATGCCGATGAAGAGCATCTGGATCTGGGCAGGGAGGGAGGACATTCGGAAAAACGCATTGTCCATGCCCTGGATATGACGGGCTGGGAAATTGAATCCGTTCTTGTCTCAAGGGTAAAATCCCATCCCAATATCAGCGTATATGAACACCATATTGCCATTGATCTTCTGACCCACGCCGCCCGCATACGGCGGGGTCTGATTGTTGCCAGCCATGAAGAACGCTGCTGCGGAGCCTATGTGCTGGATATAGAATCCGACCGGGTGTGTACCTTTACGGCACCGGTCACGGTTATGGCCACCGGCGGAGCAGGCAAGGTCTATCCCTACACCAGCAACCCGGATGTGGCCACAGGCGATGGTATTGCCATGGCCCACAGGGCCGGGGCTTCGGTTGCCAATCTTGAATTTGTTCAGTTTCACCCCACCTGTCTTTATCATCCTGAGGCCAAAAATTTTCTGATTTCAGAGGCTGTTCGGGGAGAAGGCGGTATTCTTCGCAATGCCATGGGTGAGGCCTTTATGGAGCGATATTCTCCCCTGAAGGATCTGGCATGCAGAGATGTGGTTGCCCGGGCCATTGATACGGAACTCAAACGAACGGGAGATGATTCAGCTTTTCTGGATATATCCCATAAACCATCTGATTTTATAAAAAAACGATTTCCGAATCTTTATGCAAGATGCATGAAATTCGGAATAGACATGACATCTGACCCCATTCCAGTGGTTCCTGCCGCCCATTATATGTGCGGTGGCATTGCAACGGATCTTTCGGGCAGAACGGATATTTCCAGTCTCTATGCCATCGGAGAAACGGCCTGTACGGGCCTGCACGGAGCAAACCGGCTGGCAAGCAATTCCCTTCTTGAAGCTCTGGTTTACGCCCACAGGGCGGCTGAGGATGCCCTTGAATGTTTTCAAAGCACCCCGCTTCCTTCAAATCTTCCCGAATGGGATGAAATGGGTACCACAGACAGTGATGAGGCCGTCATGGTGGCCCATAACTGGGATGAAATCCGCATGTTCATGTGGAACTATGTGGGCATTGTGCGTTCGGATAAACGCCTTGCAAGGGCAAGGCGGAGAATAGATAATATCCAGCGGGAAATACAGGAATATTACTGGAATTTCCGGGTGACATCGGATCTGATTGAGCTGCGCAACATTGCTCTGGTGGCGGAACTTATTATCCGCAGTGCCCAGCGCCGCAAGGAAAGCCGGGGACTGCATTATTCCATTGATTACCCTGAGCGTGACGATGTGAACTGGCTCATGGATACGGTACTGAAGCGCAGCAGCAGGGCATAAAGGGTTTATGCTGCGGGCGGTTTTTGCCCTGTATACAGGGTGGCAACGCCAAAGGTCAGGGGGCTGAAGGCAACCTTCTGAAAACCTTGACCTTCAATGATTTCTGAAAATTCTGCAGGCCGTGGAAAGGCCATGACAGAATCGGGAAGATAGGTATAGGCAAAGTTGCTAGAAAAAAGTCCGCCGATAAAGGGAAGAATGCTCTGAAAATAAAGAAGATAAAGTTTTCTGAGTATTCCTTCCGGAGGTGTGGCCAGCTCCAGCACGGCAAGTCTTCCACCGGGTTTCAGGCAGCGGTGGAATTCTTCAAGGGCCCTTTCCCTGTCTTGAATATTTCGGATGCCAAAGGCAATGGTGATGGCCTCAAAGCTGTTATCCCCAAAGGGCAGGTGCAGGGCATTGGCTGGCTTCAGTTCAATGGAATCTTCCATTCCGCAGGATCTGATTTTTTCCCGTCCGATTTCAAGCATTTTTTCGGAAAAATCCACGCCAAGCACAAAGGCATCCGGATGTTGGCGGATAGCTTCCATGGCCACATCGGCAGTACCGCAGGCCACATCCAGTACCCTGGCCTTTTTGGGCAGCCTGAGGGAGCGGACGGCCCTGCGCCGCCAGAGTGTGTCCTGACGCAGGCTTAAGAGGCGGTTAAGGAAATCATATCTCGGTGCAATGGCATCGAACATGCTCTGGACAAAGGGAATTTCTTTATTTTTCATTGACAAGGCCGTCACAGGTATTAGTTTTGCGTCGTTGTTTAAGTAAACTCAAAATCCGTAAAAGCTTCGACTATCACATTCTTTATGGATATGCAAAATAAACGGAGCCGGAATTAATTTCCGGTGCAAAAACGGGTAGGTTATGGCAGAAAAACGGGATTACTATGAGGTTCTCGGCGTCAGCCGGGATGCGGATGCGGACAGTATAAAAAAGAGTTACCGCAAACTGGCAATGAAATATCATCCGGATAAAAATCCGGGGGATAAAAAGGCTGAAGATCGTTTCAAGGAAGCTTCTGAAGCCTATGCGGTGCTTTCCGATGCGGAAAAACGTAGTGTCTATGACCAGTTTGGTCACAGAGGCCTTGAAAATTCCGGTTTTTCCGGAGCCGGTGGTTTTGAGGATATTTTTTCCAATTTTGGGGATATCTTTGAGGATTTTTTCGGTTTTGGCGGACGCAGGGGCGGTGGTCAGCGCAGCCGCAGGGGTTCGGATCTCCGCTATGATCTGGAGATAGAATTCAGTGAGGCGGCCTTTGGCTCCGAAAGGGAGCTTGAGTTCGAAAAGCTGGAAAGCTGCGGAACCTGCGGTGGAGACGGCTGTGAGCCGGGCTCCGGTCCGGAAGTTTGCCCCCATTGCCGGGGAACTGGTCAGTATGCCCAGACCCAGGGTTTTTTCACAGTGCGCAGCACCTGTCCCTATTGTAAGGGTGCCGGAAAAATCATCCGCAATCCCTGTTCCAAATGCCATGGCCGGGGTCGGATGCCTGCAAAGAAAAAGGTTTCCGTGCGTATTCCCGCAGGGGTGGACAATGGCTCCCGCCTCAGGCTGACGGGAGAAGGAGAACCCGGACCTAATGGCGGGCCCCAGGGGGATCTTTATGTCTTCATCCATGTGAAGCCCCACAAGCTTTTCCAGAGGGAAGGCAGTGATGTTCTTTGTTTTGTGGATATTTCCATGGTTCAGGCAGCACTGGGGGATACCCTTCGTGTGGAAACCCTTGAAGGGGAAAAGGAGCTGGAAATACCTAAGGGAACTCAGTACGGAGATACCTTCCGGCTCAAGGGAGAAGGGATTCCTTCCCTCCGTACCGGACAAAGGGGAGACCAGATTATTCAGGTGCATGTGAAAACCCCCACCCATGTGAATAAAAAACAGGAAAAGCTCCTTAGGGAATTTGCCAAGCTGGATGAGGAAAAATTCACCAACAAGCTGAAAAACCTTTTCAAGGGCCTTTAATATGTATGAACTTCGGGTAACAGGGGATTTTGCTGCTGCGCATCAGCTCCACAATGTGACGGAGAAATGTGAAAATCTCCATGGTCATAATTTTGATGTGGAAGCCGCTGTGGAAGGAGAAGAGCTGAACGAGGCCCATGTTCTCATGGATTTCGGACTGCTTAAAAAACATTTGAGGGAAATCCTTGCATCCCTTGACCACTGCTTTTTAAATGAACACCCTGCCTTTGCCGGGAAAAATGCTTCTTCAGAAAATATTGCCCGTTTTATAGCAGAAAATCTCAGTGAACGTCTTCTGCCCCTTGGCGGAGGCGTCCGGGTCCGCAGGGTAAGGGTCTGGGAATCCGCCAGAGCCAGTGCGGCCTATTATCCATAAGGCTTTGTGAAGATTTAAGGAGGCATGGCTTCCTGAAAATATAAAAAGGTGCAGAATCATCGGCGGATGGTTTTTGCACCTTTTTTTATCTCTCATTTTGGGTATTTCTGTTTGAAAAGTTTTTCTACAGAGGTATGCTGTTTAGCCTATGGGATTTTTTGAAATCCCACAGCGAAAGATTAAAGGACGGTCGTTTTTGCGGCTGATCTGCTGCCCCACAGGGTATAAAAAATGTAATGATTCATAACTATTTTCCTTTGGTAAATCGAATGCCTATAATCAGGTGCATAGACAACCGGACCATTTGTTCGTGACGCAATCCGAAACGATTGCAATGTCACTCACAAACAGCCCGATTGTCTTTTGCTGGAACCAATGCTTTGAAATTAATACACAATCTTGCATAAGAAAATGTGTTGAATAGTTGCTGAAAAAATCAGAATTTAAGGAAATATATAGAATGAAAATCAAACAATTGAAGATAGAAGGTTTCCGTTCCCTTCGGAGTGTCAGTTGGTTGCCAGGAGATCTCAATGTCATTATTGGCCCTAATGGAACAGGTAAATCAAATTTGCTACGATTTATCGAGCTGGTTTCCATGTCAGCACAAGGCAGGCTTGGCAAATACATTAAGGCTTTTGCAGTGGATTGGAAAAACCTGTGCCGCTGAATTGCTCTCCCGACTCAGGTAAAAATTTGAGGGCCAAGAGGCAAGGCTGAATGTCCTGATAGCGGAGAATTTAAAGAGGGTGAAGGTATGACACAAACAGATCCGCCAGTAGTTCCGGTTGACAGGCTTTATAAGGATATCCGGTATCTCATTGAATCCGCCAGATCCCATGTCGTTACCCAGGTGAATCAGGCGCTGGTGTTCACCTACTGGCAGATAGGCAAGACGATTACAACAGAGGTAATGAATGATGGCCGGGCACAATATGGCGCAGCCACAATGGATGTGTTGGCTGAAAAGCTGGTGGTGGAATATGGACAAGGCTATGGTCGGCGTAACCTCTTTCGGATGACAAAATTCTACCAGCATTTTCCCAATATCGAAATTGTGACGACAGTGTCGGCACAATTGAGCTGGTCACATTTTGTCGAAATCATCAGGTTTGAAGATGCCATCAAACGGGCCTTTTACATCCGGATGGCCACCGATGGCCGCTGGTCTGTGCGTACCCTGAGAGAGCGCATGGACGGCATGCTGTTTGAACGCACGGCCATTTCTAAACAGCCCGAAGCCCTTATTCAGCAGGAGCTGGCGCAGCTGCAACAGAAACCAGAAAATGCCAGCCCGGCACTCTTTCTCAAAGATCCCTACCTGCTCGATTTCCTCGACCTGAAAGACAACTTCACCGAAAAGGATCTTGAAAACGCCATCCTGATGGAGCTGGAGCGCTTTCTTCTCGAACTGGGCAGCGACTTTGCCTTAATGGGCCGCCAGAAACGCATTCAGATCGGCGGCAACGACTATTACCTCGACCTCCTCTTCTATCACCGCAAACTCAAGCGGCTGGTGCTCATTGAGCTGAAACTCGGCGACTTCAGGCCTGAGTATAAAGGTCAGGTGGAACTGTACCTCAAATGGCTGGCCAAATACGAACAGCAACAGGGCGAACACTCCCCCATCGCCATCATCCTGTGCAGCGGAAAAGATACCGAAGTTGTCGAACTGATGGATCTGGAGCCGGACAACATTCATATCGGTGAATACTGGCTGAAACTGCCACCGAAAAAGGTACTTCAGGCCAAACTCCACAAAGCCATGACCGAAGCCAGGGCAAGACTGGATCTGCTGCATGAAAGAGGGCCTGAGGCATCACAGGAAAAGGAATAGGGCAAAAGCACTTGCCATGAAAGACGGGGTGTCCTATGAAAGCAGAATCGTTTTTTTGGGTGTGCAGGAGCCATAATTTCTGGAAGAGGTTTTCTCACGGGAGCTGAAAACGAAGACATGGGGTTTTTGGCTTATCCTGATCCATGGCGGATTATCTGGCTGGAAAAGCTGTTTTTAGGTGCTTCTGTATTATCGGATTTTAAAAAACGGTGGAGGTTGTACGGATCAGGACAGTAACTTTTTAGGCGAGGAGAAGCGCGATGAAGCTTCCAGAAGAGATTGATAGCTTGAGAGAGCGGGTTCATGCGGTTCTCAATCCTATTGCCTCGGCGGTAGACAAAGGCACCAAAGCTGAAAAACACTTTTTATTTACCGTAAATCGAACGGATGCAGGAAAAAATTTACCACCTTACTACTTAATGTATTTCCTTTTCGTGGATCTACTTGGCTACAAAAATCTGGGACAATTTGAAAAAATTTCTTGGTCCGTTCCGATAGATTACAAAGGAACGGCCTATCTTCTGGAACATAGAAAATTTGGCGTGGGCCTATTCGCTTCAGATAAAGAAAATCAAGAATCTGATTGCCAAGAGATAGTCAGAAAAATTCAAAAAGCAGTTAAAGTTGCTCAACCTTACTTTGAGTGGGTTGCAAACGAGGCATCAAAGAAATCAGCTCTGAATGTTCTAAATCACAGCTTGAGGCTTCATGAGAGATATGATTTTCTTGCGAGGGAGGCAAAAAGAAAGTCAGAAGAGGCAATTTCTAGAAAAGATGAAAGAATCAGGGTGCAGCATTCTGAAAGCTCTTGGAGAGAGCGCATTCCGTATTACGAACTAACAAGGGAAGCGGAATGGCTAGCACTTTCAGCAATTGATGCATTTTATAGCTTTACTGAACATGTTTTTATTCATGCGGGTATTTTGAAGGGAAGTTTAATAACTGGTGAAGATGTAGCGAACTTCGCTGATAAGGATTGGGCGTCAAAGTTTAAAGAATGTCTCGATATTCATGATAATTCAATAAAGCCACACTATGACCGATTGGTTGAAATAAAGAGGCAAATAAGAAATTACATGGCTCACGGGGCGTTTGGAAAAAATGGTGAGGCTTTTCAGATACACTCTGGAGCAGGTGCCGTGCCGTTGCTTATGCCTCATCAGAAAGGAAGTTCTAGGTTCTCTATGCAGAACGGAACAGAGTTTCAAGAAGATGAGGCAATAAGCGCCATCGAAGAATTCATGCAGTTTTATTGGGAGTCAAATAACTTTCCAGAGGTGATATACATAAAAAGCTCACTCTCAAGCATTCTTACTTATGCATCTGACTCTACCTATAACAATGCTATGGTTTCAACTAAGGATATGGAAAGTTTCGTTGATTATTTGATTGAGGTTCACGATCGTGCTGCAAACATGGATTGGTAATAAATAGCCTAACAGTAGCATTAACTAGGACGAGCAAAAGCGCCGGTTATGGCGAGCGTTATATGGTGACGAAATGAACCTTATGTTCCATGCCAAAGAAGTTATTTATTCTGAAGCACTTGGAGGCGACATTGTACAAGTGTCTTTTCAAGAAGAGCCAGACCCTGATATTGATTACAGCAAGCGAGGAACACTCTTACCGCCAGCAATAAAATATGTTGCTATTTCGGCAAATTACGAATTTTCTAGTGAGAAGCTTGTCGAATGGTGTGATGGAAATGATTTCGATGGTGGAGAATCAATCAGACACATCGAGATTACCAGAAATCAGCTGAAGCTGGTTCTCAAAAATGGTTTTCGTTTCGATGTGTCCTTCAATACCGACGAAAGGACCTTTAAAAAAATGGCGTTGTTTTTGTTAGGCGATAATACATGAGTCATTCGTATGGCAGGCACCTGAAAGATCGTGATTTTCAGCCGCTGGACACGCAACAACCTGCTCGCCCCTAAGGCGGGTATTATCCAAGAAAAAACCCCACCCAGTTCTACGCATAATAAGGAAGACCATGGCAAAAAAAGCAGCACCCAAACAGGAAGAACCCATAGAAAAACAGATGTGGAAGGCGGCGGATAAGCTGCGTAAAAATATTGATGCGGCAGAATACAAGCACATTGTTCTGGGGCTGATCTTCCTCAAGTATATTTCCGATGCCTTTGATGAGCTGTACGAAAAGCTGCAAAAAGGTGAAGGCGACTATGCCGGGGCCGACCCGGAAGACAAGGACGAGTACAAGGCGGAGAATGTCTTCTTTGTTCCGGAGACAGCCCGCTGGTCCTATCTCCTGACTCAGGCAAAGCAGCCGGACATCGGCAAAACCGTGGATGCCGCCATGGATGCCATAGAAAAGGAAAACCCCTCGCTTCGGGACGTGCTGCCCAAGGTGTTCGCACGGGGCAATCTCGACCCCACCAGCCTTGGCGGACTCATTGATCTCATCGGCAACATTGCCTTTACCAGTGCCAAGGCCCGCAGCGCTGACCTGCTCGGCCATGTGTTCGAATATTTTCTCGGAGAATTTGCGCTGGCCGAAGGCAAAAAGGGCGGCCAGTTCTACACCCCCCGCAGTGTGGTCGAACTGCTGGTGGAAATGCTGGAGCCTTACAAAGGCCGTGTGCTGGACCCCTGCTGCGGCTCCGGCGGCATGTTTGTGCAGTCGGAAAAATTCGTTACCGGACATCAGGGCAAGGTCAGTGACATCTCCATCTACGGGCAGGAGAGCAACCAGACCACATGGCGGCTGGCCAAAATGAACCTTGCCATCCGTCATCTGGACAGCTCTCAGGTGAAATGGAACAACGAAGGCTCCTTTCTCAATGATGCCCACAAAGACCTGAAGGCCGATTATGTCATCGCCAACCCGCCCTTCAACGACAGCGACTGGAGCGGAGATCTGCTGCGCACAGATGGCCGCTGGCAATACGGGGTGCCGCCCACGGGCAATGCTAACTACGCCTGGATTCAGCACTTTCTCTATCACCTCAACCCGAATGGTCAGGCCGGTTTCGTACTGGCCAAGGGTTCCCTCACCTCCAAAAGCTCCGGCGAGGGCGACATCCGAAAAGCCCTGATCGAAGCCGGTCTGGTGGACTGCATTGTCAACCTGCCCGCCAAGCTCTTTCTGAACACCCAGATCCCTGCCAGCCTCTGGTTTCTCAGCCGCAATAAGAGTAACGGCAGATTCCGCAACCGCTCCGGAGAAATCCTCTTCATCGATGCCCGCAACCTCGGCCACCTCATTAACCGCCGCACCAAGGAGTTTTCAGCGGAAGACATCTCCACCATCACCCGCACCTATCACAACTGGCGCAAGCTGGACGGTGACTATGAAGATGTGAAGGGTTTTTGCAACTCAGCCTCCATCGAAAGGGTACGGGAGCTGGATTATGTGCTCACACCGGGCCGCTATGTGGGCCTTGCCGATGAGGAGGACGATTTCGATTTCAAGGAACGCTTCACCCGGCTCAAGGAAGAATTTGAGGCCCAGTTGCAGGAAGAGGCAAGGCTGAATGCCCTGATTGCGGAGAATTTAAAGAGGGTGAAGGTATGAACAACGAGATCAGGTGGAAGCAGCGGTTCCAGAATTTTGAAAATGCCTGTCACCAGACAATCCTGCAGGAGACCGTGCCCTTCATTGCCGAAGAATTTTTTCCTCTGGCCCGCAGACTCCGGGAAGATCTGAGGGACAGAGTATGAAATACGGACTCAGTGAAAAACAGCTTGAGGAAATCATTGATTTCATCGCCGGATACCCGGAAGTGGAAACCGCACTGCTCTTCGGCTCCCGCGCTCTGGGAACCTTCCGGGAAGCCTCGGATGTGGACATTGCCCTTCAGGGGGAAGGGGTAACCTTTGCCCTTGCCGCAAAAATGAAATTCAATATCGAAGAAGACAGCTACCTGCCTTTCATCTTTGATTTTATTGCCTATCCGACCATTACCAATGAGGCCCTCAGAAAGCACATTGATACGAAGGGGGTTGTGATTTTTAGGAGGGGGGAGAGCGATTGGAAGGAAATGGAATTAGGAGATGTCTGTACTCTTTTGGATTGTTTGCACAAAACACCCAAATATTCTGGGTCAGGCTATCCTATGGTCAGAGTAACAGATGTAAAAAATGGATTCTTAGATACAAGTGAATGTTTGTTGGTTGATGAAGAAGTCTTTAAAGCTTTTAGCAAGGATTATAAACCAAAGATTGGCGATATTATATTTACAAGGGTGGGTTCTTTTGGTCTTTCAGCTATTGTAAAAAAAGAAGAGAGATTTTGTATTGGCCAAAACACTACCCTGCTTCTTCCTAATAAAATTGATCCTTTTTTTATTTTTTATTTTTTAATAGGTACTGATGCTCGAAATCAAATAGAAGGTCTTGTAGGAGGTTCAACACAACCAACAATAAGCATGGCCAATATTAGAAAAATAATAATACCGTATCCATCAATTGATGAACAAAAAGCCATCGCCTCGGTGCTGACCTGCCTCGACGACAAAATCGACCTGCTCCACCGCCAGAACAAAACCCTCGAAGCCATGGCGGAAACCCTCTTCCGGCAGTGGTTTGTGGAAGAGGCGCAGGAGGATTGGGAGGAGGGAAAGATGGGAGATATTGTTACTGTTGTAAGCGGAACAACACCAAAAACAAGCAAACCTGAATATTGGAACGGGGAATATCACTGGACATCACCCCGAGATATAACGACTTTAAAAGGCTTATTCCTTTTTGATACCGAAAGAAAAATAACAAAGGAAGGGCTTGAACAAATAGGATCAGGCTTGCTTCCTTCTGGTAGTTTACTAATGTCTTCTCGTGCACCAGTTGGGGCATTGGCTTTTGCAGAAATACCCGTAGCTATCAATCAAGGTTATGCTGGAATTATATGTGATAAAGGTTTTTCACGTGAGTATGTTTATCTATGGTTAAAAACGAATATGGATTTTGTAAAATCCCATGCAAATGGTTCCACTTTTCAAGAAATAAGCAAGTCAGCATTCCGAGAATTAGCTGTAAACATACCAGACAATAAGTCAAATTTTGAATTCAATAAGTTAATTTCTCCCTCTTTCACAAAGATAAAAACAAATTGTGTACAAATCCAAACACTTGAAAAACTCCGCGACACCCTCCTACCCAAGCTCATGAGTGGCGAAGTGCGGGTGGAAATATGAGTAACAACATTCTCCCCGAAAAAGTTCAGAGCTTTGTCATCTTTAAAACGGCAGATGGCAAAGTCAATATCGATGTTTATTTCCAAGACGATACACTCTGGCTTACCCAAAAACTGATTGCCGAATTATTCGGAAAAGGTCGTTCAACCATTACCGAACACCTGAAAAATATTTTTGCGGATGGCGAACTCCAGGAACAACTGGTATGTCGGAAATTCCGACACACCACCCAACACGGTGCCATCGAAGGCAAAACCCAGCAAAAAGATGTGCTGTACTACAACCTTCGAGCCATAACTGCCGTTGGCTATAGGGTCAATTCCCATCGGGCCACAGAATTCAGGAAATGGGCAACAGAAATCCTGCATGAATACATCATCAAGGGTTTTGCCATGGATGACGAACGCCTAAAGCAGATCAGGCATTTTGGGCAGGATTACTTTGATGAGCTGCTGGAGCGCATTCATGAAATCCGCCTGAGTGAGCGGCGGCTCTATCAGAAAATCACGGATATTTATGCCTTGTCCGCTGATTACGACAGAAACGATGAAACCACCAGAACGTTCTTCTCTATGGTACAAAACAAAATGCACTGGGCTATACAGGGTAAAACCGCCGCAGAGATCATCTATACCGAAGCCGATGCCCAGAAAATCTTTATGGGTTTAAAAAGCTGGAAGAATGCCCCTGCCGGGAAAATCCTGAAATCCGATGTGATCATTGCCAAAAACTACCTCAATGAAGAACATCTTAAAGAACTGCAAAGGATCGTGTCCGCCTACCTCGATCTGGCCGAAAATAGGGCGCGCCGTGGTATTGTAACCAATATGAAAGACTGGGTTCAGTTTTTGGACAGGTTCCTGACCTTATCGGATTATCCGATTCTCACGGATAAAGGAAAAGTTTCCGCCTTAGAGGCCAAAATCAAAGCCGAGGCAGAATACGATAAATTCCGGGTCATACAGGACAGAGAGTACATCTCTGACTTTGACATGGAAGTGAAAAAGCTGATCGCTAAAGATAAAGACGGAAAAAAATAATGACTTCTAAAATCAGCGAATCCGAAATCGAAACCTTCGCCATGGGGCTTTTTGAAAAACTCGGGTATCACTGCCTCCATGGCCCGGACATAGCACCTGACAGCGAAACCCCGGAGCGGGAGAGTTTTGAGGATGTGCTGCTGCTGGAACGGCTTCGCAGGGCCGTGGCCCGCATCAACCCTGCCCTCCCTTCGGATGTGCGGGAAGAAGCCATCAAAGGGATTCAGCGCCTCAACGCAGCGGAACCCATTGCCAACAACGAAGCCTTTCACCGTATGCTGACCGAGGGCATCAAGGTCAGCTATCAGGACAGGGGAAACGAGCGTGGGGATCTGGTGTGGCTGGTGGATTTTACCAGCCCCCGGAACAACGAGTTTCTCGTTCTCAATCAGTTCACCGTGGTTGGCCACCACAGCAATCAGGGGCACCAGAGCAGGCGGCCGGATGTGATTCTCTTTGTCAACGGCCTGCCGCTGGTGGTCATTGAACTCAAAAACGCCGCCGATGAAAAGGCCACCCTCCAGTCCGCCTACAGGCAGTTTCAGACCTACAGGGAGACCATTCCCGCCCTCTTCACCTACAACGGGATGCTGGTGATCTCCGACGGGCTGGAGGCAAGGGTGGGTTCCCTGTCGGCGGATTTTTCCCGGTTCATGGCCTGGAAAACAGCAGACGGCAGGACGGAGGCACCGGCCCTGATCAGCCAGCTGGAAACCCTGATCAAAGGGATGCTGAACCAAGAAACCCTGCTGGATCTGCTCCGCCATTTCATCGTGTTTGAAAAATCCGGAAAGGAAGACCCGGAAACGGGTATTATCAGTATTTCTACGGTGAAAAAGCTGGCGGCCTATCATCAGTATTATGCCGTGAATGCGGCGGTGGCTTCCACCCTGCGGGCTTCCAGTGAAATCCCAGAGGCAGTGGCGGAAGCACCGGAGAATTTCGGGCTGGCCAGTGTCGGCAACCAGCCGCCCGGGGATCGCAAGGCCGGGGTGGTCTGGCATACCCAGGGCAGTGGCAAGTCCCTCTCCATGGTGTTCTACACCGGCAAGATCGTGCTGGCGCTGGATAACCCCACCATCCTCATCATCACAGACCGCAACGATCTGGATGATCAGCTTTTCCAAACCTTTGCCTCATGCACTCAGGTGCTGCGGCAGGAGCCGGTGCAGGTGGATGATCGCAAAGAGCTGAAACGGCTCCTGAAGGTGGCATCCGGCGGGGTGATCTTCACCACCATTCAAAAATTCCAGCCGGAAGAAGGCAATATCTACGAGGAGTTGAGCAGTCGTTGCAATGTGGTGGTGGTGGCAGACGAGGCCCACCGCACCCAGTACGGTTTCAAGGCCAAAACCGTGGATGAGAAGGATGCGGAGGGTAACATCATCGGCAAAAAGATTGTGTACGGCTTTGCCAAGTATCTGAGGGATGCCCTGCCCAATGCCACCTACCTTGGATTTACCGGAACCCCCATCGAAAAGACCGATGTCAACACCCCTGCGGTGTTCGGCAATTATGTGGATGTCTATGACATTGCTCAGGCGGTGGAAGACGGAGCCACCATAAAGATTTATTACGAAAGCCGTCTGGCGCGGGTATCCTTAAGCGAGGAAGGCAGGGAACTCATTGCTGAGCTGGATGATGAACTGGAGCAGGACGAGCTGACGGAAACCCAGAAAGCCAAGGCCAAATGGACGAAGATGGAAGCCCTGATCGGCTCAGAGCAGCGCATCCGGAATGTGGCTCAGGACATTGTGGCGCATTTTGAAAAACGTCAGGAAGTGTTTCTGGGCAAGGCCATGATTGTGGCCATGTCCCGGCGTATTGCGGCGGATCTCTATGAAGAGATTGTCAAGCTGAGGCCAGAGTGGCATTCCTCCGATCTTACCGGGGGGTCGATCAAGGTTGTGATGACGGCTTCTTCTTCGGACGGGCCGAAGCTCTCCGGCCATCACACCACCAAAGAGCAGCGCCGAATCCTTGCCGAGCGCATGAAAGACCCCCATGACACCCTGAAGCTGGTCATTGTGCGGGATATGTGGCTCACCGGTTTTGATGCGCCCTGCATGCACACCCTCTACATCGACAAGCCCATGAAGGGCCACAACCTGATGCAGGCCATAGCACGGGTCAACCGGGTGTACGGCGACAAGCCTGCGGGGCTGGTGGTGGATTATCTGGGCATTGCCTCGGATCTTAAACAGGCCCTGTCCTTTTATGCCGATGCCGGTGGCAAGGGTGATCCCATGCTGGCCCAGGAGCAGGCCGTACAAGTGATGTTGGAAAAGATGGAAGTGGTGGCCGCCATGTATCACGGCTTTGCCTATGAAGAGTATTTCGGGGCTGATACTTCCGGCAAGCTCTCCATGATTCTGGCCGCCGAAGAACATATTCTGGGGCTGGAGGATGGCAAAAAACGCTACATCGATCAGGTCACAGCCCTGTCTCAGGCCTTTGCCATCGCCATTCCGCACGAGCAGGCCATGGATGTGAGCGATGAAATTTCCTTTTTTCAGGCGGTGAAGGCGCGGCTTGCCAAGTTCGACAGCAGGGGTTCAGGACGGAGCAACGAGGAGATGGAATCCACCATCCGGCAGGTGATCGATAAGGCTCTTGTCTCGGAACAGGTCATTGACGTATTTGATGCCGCCGGAATCAAAAAACCCGATATTTCCATTCTTTCCGAAGAATTTCTACAGGAGCTTAAAAACAGGGAACACAAAAATATTGCGCTGGAAGTGCTGAAAAAACTGCTCAATGATGAGATAAAGGCACGGGCCAAAAAGAATCTGGTACAAAGCCGGACGCTCATGGAAATGCTGGAGAACGCCATCCGGCGTTATCAGGCCAAGGTACTCACGGCAGCAGAGGTGATGGACGAGCTGATCCGGGTCGGCAAGGAAATCGTCAAGTCCGATCAGGAGGCCGAAAATATGGGCATGAGCGATTATGAGTACGCCTTTTATACCGCCGTTGCCAACAACGACAGTGCAAAAGAGCTGATGCAGAAGGATCAGTTGAGGGAGCTTGCCGTTGTCCTCTTTGAAAAGGTAAAGGCCAATGCCTCCATAGACTGGACCATTAAAGAGAGCGTAAAGGCAAAACTTAAAGTCATTGTAAAAAGAACCTTACGCCAGTTCGGGTATCCGCCCGACATGCAGAAGCTTGCCACGGAAACGGTGCTGAGACAGGCGGAGATGCTGGCCAATGAGCTGGCACAAACTCAGGGGGCGTAAAAAGCCGCGCCCCTGTGCTGAGTGTCATACCCCGGAGAAGCTTGACACACCAGCCCACCCGTATTACGACTTGTCATACGGAGGTGACACTATGATCACATTAAGACTGGACCCGGATTTAGAAAAAGAGATCTGTACCGCTGCCAAAAATCTTGGCCTGACAAAATCCGATCTGATTCGTAAAAGCATCATTGAATATCTCGGAAAGCTTGAAAGCCCCAATGCCTGGGAGCTGGGCAAGGATTATTTTGGCAGATACGCAAGCGGCCTGAAAAATTTATCCGTTGATCGGAAAACCATATTAAAAGAAAAGATCCGGGCTAAAAGAACATGAAAAAAATTCTGATAGACTCCGGCCCTTTAATTGCCTTATTCGATTCATCGGACAGATACCATCAAGAATCCATTGATTTTATAAAGAAAAATAAATATCCCCTTGTTACAACCATAGCCTCCATAACCGAGACACTTCATTTACTGGATTTCAACAGAAATGCCCAAATCGATTTTTTGGAGTGGATTGGCAGCGGAGGCGTTCAGATTCATGACATCCAGAATAAGGATTTTCACCGGCTGAAAGAGCTGACAGAAAAATATCGGGATTTACCAATGGATTTTGCGGATTCATGCCTTGTCTATACTGCTGAACAACTCGGCATCAATACCATTGCAACCATTGACCGGGATTTTACGGTTTACAGGATTGAAGGAATAAAAAAGTTTGAAATTTTACTTTCCTGAATAAATCCGAAATATTACAGAACTTTTAGGACATGGCAGGAAATGAACCTTTTTGTAAGGAGATTTCCCACATTGGATATTCCACGGATCTTCACCATTACCGAAAGTGCCCACCGCATCCATAACCCTTTCACGCCCGAAAAGCTCGCCACCCTTGGTGCAGCCCTGCGTCTGGAACCGGGAACCCGGATACTCGACCTCGGCAGCGGTTCCGGCGAGATGCTGTGTACCTGGGCACGCGATTACGGAGTCATCGGCACCGGCATCGACATGAGCCGCTTATTCACTGAACAGGCCAGGCAGCGTGCTGAAGAACTCGGTGTCAACGATAAGGTCACATTTATCCATGATGATGCCGCAGGCTATGTCGCTGCCGAAAAGGTTCATGTGGCAGCCTGCGTCGGTGCAACCTGGATTGGTGGCGGTGTTTCCGGCACAATCGCGCTTTTAAGACGCAGCCTGCACACCGGGGGGATCATCCTCATCGGCGAGCCTTACTGGCGGCAGTTACCGCCGACGGAAGAAGTTGCCAGGGGCTGCCTTGCCAGCGGGATATCCGACTTTCTCATGCTTCCGGAACTCCTCGCATCTTTCGGGCATCTGGGCTGCGATGTGGTTGAAATGGTTCTGGCGGATCAGGACGGATGGGACAGATACGAGGCCGCCAAATGGCTCACCATGCGCAGGTGGCTTGACGCCAGCCCCGAAAACGCGCTGGCTGAAGAAGTTCGCGCCAGACTGACCTCGGAACCCGAACGCTATTCCACCTACACCCGTGAATATCTGGGCTGGGGGGTGTTTGCCCTGATGCCCCGGTGAACAGAGGAGCAGCCATGGGGAATTTGATACGGGTGCCCCACCTGAGTACTACCTTCTCGATTTCCTCGACCTGAAAGGCAACTTCACCAAAAAAACCTGAAAAACGCCATCCTGCCGGAAGCTGATGCAGGCATTGGGAGGCTCTTCATGGAATCAAACCGCATTGAATACAAAAAAGAGCTGACGGATTCATTAGAAAAAGAAGTTGTCGCCTTTCTGAATTATCGTGACGGTGGCGTAATTTTTATCGGCATAGATGATAAGGGAACGGCTGTTGGCGTAGATAAAAGCGATCAGGTTCAGCTGATTATCAAAGACAGGATCAAAAACAATATCCAGCCCTCCGCCATGGGGCTTTTTGATGTGATTCTGGAAACAAAGGAAGACAAAAAGCTTATTCGGATCATCGTTGCCGGTGGCATGGAAAAGCCCTATTATTTACGCAAATACGGCATGACGGAAAAAGGCTGTTTTATACGGATAGGCAGTTCAAGCGAACCCATGTCCCAGGATATGATAGATTCTCTCTACAGCAGAAGAATCCGCAATACCATTGGGAAAATGGAATCAACCCGCCACAACCTGACCTTTGAACAGCTTAAAATTTACTATGAAACAAGGGACTTGCACCTGAATGCCTCTTTCATGAAAAATCTGGAACTGCTGACTCCCGAAGGAAAGCCAAATTATGCCGCGTATCTTTTAGCAGATGAAAACGGGGTTTCTGTTCAGGTAGCAAAATATGCGGACACGACACGGGTTGATCTTGTAGAAAATATTGATTTTGGCCGCTGTTCTCTGATTAGAGCCTACAAAAATGTCATGGACAGAATGAATGTCGAAAATACCATTTATACCAGAATTGGTGTTCCTTTGCGGGAAGAACGCCCGATGATCCACCCCATTGCCCTGCGGGAAGCGGTCGTCAATGCCATTGTTCATAATGACTACTCCAATGGCAGTATCCCCAAATTTGAATTTTTTTCTGACAGACTGGAAATCACCTCTGCCGGGGGATTACCCTATGGCCTTGAAATGGAAGATTTCTTTGCAGGCCATACAGCCCCCCGCAATAAAGAAATTATGCGGATATTCCGGGATCTTGAAATTGTCGAACATCTTGGCTCAGGAATCCCCCGTATTTTAGAAGCTTATGGCCAGGAATGCTTTCAGATCAGCCGGAATTTCATGCGAGTGGTTTTCCCTTATGCTCAACCCTTGCCAAAAGAAGACGATTTGCCAAAAATAGTCGGCAAAACAGGGGAACAAGTAAAGGAACAAGTAAAGGAACAAGTAAAGGAACAAGTAAAGGTTTTAGTGCTGAAACTGGAAAGGGAAATGTCTGTAGCAGAAATAATGACCTCCCTTGAGTTAAAAGGTCGTAGAAATTTTATACAGAATTATTTGCAACCTGCTCTTGAATCCGGATTTATAGAAATGACGCAGCCCTCTTCCCCCAAAAGCCCGACTCAAAAATACCGCCTCACCGCAAAAGGCAAGGCCCTGCTGGGCAAGGGAGGGGATCATATCTGATCCGCTTGAGCTTTTACAAAAGCACTTCAACACCGCCCTCAAAAGCCCCCTTCCGCCAGCGTACCGGATGGGGGCTTTCCTGTCCTGATCGCCATCCCCGAAAACCAGCCTCTCCCCTACCGGACATCTTGCAGCCTCTGAGCAAAAAACTTAAAAATACATAAAAAAACAAGCTATTACATCTGAAAATCAGTTTATTGTTGACACTGGAAACATTCCTGCCCTATAGTCCGCCCAATGCAAGAGGAGACCAAGAGGAGGCAGGGATGACAGAACAGACAGCGTATCACCATGGCAACCTGCGGGAAGAGCTTGTGGCTGCCGCCCTGGAAATGATTCAGGAAAACGGCGGTGCCTACGGCGTTACCCTGCGCAAGATCGCTTCCCGTGTCGGGGTCAGCCATGCGGCCCCCTACCGTCATTTTCAGGACAAGAAAGATCTGCTGGCCGCAGTGGCCCGGCAGGGCTTCGACCTTCTCATGGACTGGACCCGAAAACGCCTGAGTGAAACGGATGGGGAGCCCCTTTCCCGCTTCGGGGCCTGGGGGATGGCCTATATGGATTTTGCCATCGCCCATCCGGCCCATTTCCGGGTTATGTTTGCGCCTCCGGAAAAGGACATGACGCTGTCCGAGGATCTGAGACCGGAATCTTCACATTACTTCAAAGAATTTCAAGCTCTTGTTTCAGATTGCTACGATAAGGGGGTTCTGGTGGGGGAAGATCCCGCCGCCATCACCCGTGGGGCCTGGTCCATGGTGCATGGATTTTCAACCCTCTTCATCGGCAATCACATGGAAACCACCGGTCTGGATCTTCAGGCCATAACCCACATGAAACGCTCGATTCTCACGACCTTTTACCGGGGAACCCGTCCCGATGGAGAGGGGCTGCCGTACAAAACGGCTGCCGGAACAAAAGAATCGGGAAAGGAAAACCCATGACCCATCCCATGTATCACAAACTGCAGGAGGTACTCGATACCCTGCCCAACGGATTCCCCGCAACGGAAAGCGGTGTGGAACTGCGGATCCTCGAATGGATCTTTACACCGGAAGAGGCGGAACTCTTCTGCGATCTCAGGCTCACCTTTGAGTCTGCGGATCAGATCGCCAAACGCACGGGCCGCCCCTTGGAGGGCCTGGAAAAAATGCTCTTTACCATGTGGGACAAGGGCCAGATTTTTGGCATTGATTACCATGGGTTCCGGATCTTCCGCATGGCTCCCTGGGTTTTCGGTATTTTTGAGTTCCAGAGAAAACGCATGACCCGGGAATTCGCCCAGCTCTGCAAGGACTATGAGGTTGCCTACGGACGGCAGTTTTTTGAAACCCAGCCTCCCCTCATGAAAATTGTCCCCATTGAGGAGGAAATCCCCTCGGATCAGATGTCCATGCCCTATGAGCAGGTATCGGCCATCATCGAGGCGGGGCAGAGCTTTGCCGTCGCGGACTGTATCTGCAAAAAGGAACACGAACTGCTGGATGCCCCCTGCACCAAACCCGTCGAGGTCTGTCTCTCCATTGCACCGGTTCCGGGTTTCTTCGAGAACCAACCCATGGAGCTGCGCCCCATCGACAAGGAGGAAGCCTACGCCATCCTCAAAAAATCCGAAAAGGCGGGGCTGGTTCACATGACCAACAACTTCGCCAAGGGGCATTACTACATCTGCAACTGTTGCAGCTGCTGCTGCGGTGTGCTGCGCTCCATTACGGAACACGGCATCCGGAATGCGGTCAGCACGAACTTTTTTGCCCTTATTGATGCGGAAAGCTGTATCGACTGCGGGATCTGCCAGAAAAAACGCTGCCCCGTCGCTGCCATCGCCAAAACAGAAGATGCGTATCATGTGAACCCGGATCTCTGCATCGGCTGCGGACTCTGCGTTTCCACCTGCCCGTCCAGATCCATCACCCTTAAGCGCAGGCCCGAGTCCGCCATCGTGGAACCGCCTGAAAACGAAGCGGACTGGTACCGTCAGCGCGCCGCCATGCGGGGC
This sequence comes from Desulfobotulus mexicanus, assembly GCF_006175995.1. Classification (NCBI taxonomy): domain Bacteria; kingdom Pseudomonadati; phylum Thermodesulfobacteriota; class Desulfobacteria; order Desulfobacterales; family Desulfobacteraceae; genus Desulfobotulus; species Desulfobotulus mexicanus. The sequence continues at coordinate 2,650 of NZ_VDMB01000014.1, read as the reverse complement.
GTGGACTACAGCCGGTTTGCCTGAGCCAAAAAGGGGAGAACCATGCACGAGCTTCCCGTAATGAACCGGATTCTGGCTGTGGCGGAAAAACATGCCCGCATGAACCGGATACAGCGGATTCTCAAAATTGATCTCGAAGTCGGGCGGCTTTCCGATCTCGAAGAAAAGTGGATGCGCCGCTACTTTGATCAGATTTCCAAAGGAAGCATCGCGGAAGGTGCCTTTCTCTCCGTGGAATGGAAGCCCGTTGTTCTGGCCTGTTCGGCCTGCGGCACAACATTTGAACCAGAGCTTTCTGGCGACAGCCCCAGTGTCTGCCCGGAGTGCCTGAACACAGGCGGCACTCTGGTGAGCGGACGGGGATATGTGATTAAAAGTATGGAGGGTATATGACAGAAGTACGTCTCATCGAGGTTAAGGAAAACATTCTGGACGACAACGACAAGGTGGCGGCAGATCTGAGGGCACGGCTTACGGCCAGTAAAACCTTTCTCCTGAACCTCATGGCAGGGCCCGGTGCGGGAAAGACCAGCACCGTGATCGCCACGGCCACACGCCTGAAAGACCGGATCAGGATCGGTGTGCTGGAGGCGGACATCGATTCTACCGTGGATGCGGAAAAGGTGCTGGAAGCCGGTATTCCCGCCATTCAGATGAAAACCGGCGGATTCTGCCATCTGGACGCCACCATGGTGGAGGACGGACTCCGCACCCTTGGCGGCAATTATGATCTGGTCATTCTGGAAAATGTGGGCAATCTCGTCTGCCCTGCGGAATTTGATACGGGTGCCCACCTGAACATGATGGTGATCAGCCTGCCCGAAGGAGACGACAAACCCCTCAAGTACCCGCTGATGTTTTCCGTATGCGACATCATTCTCGTGAACAAGACGGACATGCAGGCCTTAACGGATTTCAGTCTGGAACGCTTCACCAGCGCGGTCCGCCGGGTTAACGCGAAGGCAGCCATCTTTCCCGTCTCCTGCAGGACAGGGGAAGGTCTGGATGTCTGGGCAGAGGCTCTTGCGGAAAAAGTTTTGGAATTTCAGCAGAAAACAATCTGAAATCTTCTTTGGATTCCCGTTTTTACATCCATCCTCATCATCGAAGGAGAACCCACATGCACATACCCGACGCCATGATCACAGGAGCCATCTGTCCTGTCACCGCTGCTCTGGCAGCAGGCCTCGCAGGAGCCGCCGTCTTCACCGCCGTAAAAGGAAAGGAAGAGACGAGACCCGTAAGCTTTGCGGCCGTAACCGCCCTTATTTTTGTCTTACAGATGCTGAACTACCCCGTCAGTGCCGCCACATCCGGGCATCTCATTGGCGGTGTACTGGCCGCAACGCTGCTGGGTGTTCCCCTGGGAGTTCTCTCCCTGTCCCTCGTCCTCTTCGTGCAGGCCGTCTTCTTCGGAGACGGCGGGCTCACGGTTCTCGGAGCCAATATTCTGCTCATGTCCGGTGCAGGCGCAGGCTTTGGCGGACTTCTGAGGCATGTTCTCATCCAGAAATCCGAAAATCCCCTTCTCCGGAACCTTGCCACGGCCTTTGCCGCCTGGTGCTCCGTGGTTGTCGCCGCCTGCCTCTGCTCCTTTTTTCTGGCCTCAGGTTCCGAGGCCTCCCTTTCCGGCGTTCTCTGGCCCATGGTCAAGGTGCATGCCCTCATCGGTGTGGGTGAAGCCGTCCTCACCCTGACCATGGTGGCCCTGGCAAAGCGGATGCCGAAACTCCTCCTTCCCATGGCGGCGGCACTGTTTCTGACTCCCTTTGCCTCAGGCTATCCCGACGGGCTTGAGTTTGTGGCGGAAAACTTCCACCTTCCCGAAGGCATTTCCCTCTTTACCGCCCCCATGCCAGACTATACCCTTCCCTTCCCCCTGCTTCCTGAAGCCCTTTCCGGCATGGCTGCGGGGCTTGCGGGCATTCTCATCTGCCAGATACTGGCCGCAGCCCTCGCCCGATCCATGGGCCAAAAAGGGGTCGCCCATTTAAAGGACCTGTCAAGTAAAAAAACACCTCTCCTGTTCAAGCGTCACCTCTTTTTTTGCTTGATTACGGTTAACTCAGAATGGTGCAGGTGGCCTGTCTGAATTCGCATCTGAAATTTCAATTTTATTGGGATGGCGGAATAATGATCCGCACCAGTCACCCATCGGGATCCAGGCTTGCTGTGTTCTGTTGTACAGAACCGGCAGCCCCCTCCGCCAGAAGGCGGACCAGAAAATCTTCAGTTCCGTATCGTGTCCAGTTGTTTTTATCAGACCATATGGTTTTTATAACCAGCCCCAAAATAGGTTCACGACACAGGCGAATCAAACTTTTGCAAATGCAGCCAGTCTGTTATTTAAAGGGAACAACAGCCCCCAATCAGACCCAGTGAGTTTGAATCAACCCCTTTACCGGCTAACTGCTGTTCCCAAAACGATATTTATTCAGTATGTCTCTGGAGGCTGGGTCCTCCAAAGCTCCCGGAAGATGAATGGGGACCCAAATTATCCCAGATTCATCTTCCGGGAGCTTTGGGTCGATAAACCTTCATCATCGGGGAGTTCTGAAACCATCCTCATCTTGTGTGTTAAAAAGCTTATTTGCATCATAGGGGACCTGATCTCTCATGATATAGTAAGAAGCTCTGGCGAGTTTATTAC